>JBEIUK010000244.1:0-4274 GCA_040374415.1 Gemmatimonadaceae bacterium
CAGGTCAGGGAACACCGGATGGTGCCGGACATGACGGCTGGTGATCGTGCCGGGTATGACAGACAATGCGCAGGAACTGATCGCCGCGTCGGAGGAGAAATACCGCCGGCTCTTTGAGGCGGCCCAGGATGGCATCCTGATTCTGGACTATGCCACCGGGTGCATCACCGAGTCCAATCCCTTCATTGAGCAGCTGCTGGGGTATCCCAAGAGCGAATTGATTGGCAAAGAGCTGTGGGAGATCGGGGCGATTGCGGATAAGGCCGCCGCGCGCACTGCCTTCGATACGCTGAAGCGCGTCGGGTATGTCCGCTATACCAATCTCCCGTTAGTCGCCAAAAGCGGAGAGACGCGCCAGGTGGAATTTGTCTGCAACAGCTATCCGGTGGATGGCGTCATGGTGATTCAGTGCAATATCCGTGACGAGAGCAAACGCATCGCTGCGGAGCAGCGGATTGCGGCGCTGGAGAAGGCGTCCCGACAAACCAACACCGAACTGGTCAATACGCTGGCCGTGCTCATTGAAAGCCGCGATCCCTACACGGCCGGTCATTTGCTGCGTGTCTCCAGTCTTGCCTCCGCGATGGCCAATGCCATGGGAATGCCCCCCGAAGCGATTGAGGGGGTGCGCGTGGCAGCCATGCTGCACGACATCGGTAAGATCGGTGTTCCGATGGAAATTCTGGTAAAGCCCACCAGTTTGATGCCCTTCGAGACGGCCTTGCTGATGTACCATGCCCAGGCCGGCTATGAAATTCTCAAGCATATCAATTTTCCTTGGCACATCGCCGAAATTGTCCGACAGCATCATGAGCGGTTGGATGGCAGTGGCTATCCCCGGGGGCTCAAAGGGGACGATATTTTACGGGAAGCGCGGATCATCGCGGTGGCCGATACGGTGGAGGCTCTTTCGACCAACCGACCGTTTCGTCCGGGGATAGGCCTGCCGGAGGCACTCGCACTGCTCGAGGCAGAGAGTGGGCGGTTGTATGACCCGGAGGCGGTCTCGGCGTGTCTGATGTTGTTTCGTACCGAGCATTTTTTGTTTCCGCCCGCCGGTGAGTTCAAGCCGCGGTTTGTGGCGCTGACGAGCGCGATTCTCACCCCTCCCCCCTGAACGCATGCGATTCCACTCGTTGCGCCGTCATTCGCTGGGTGTGCTGCTGGGCACGATGGTGCTGACCGCCTGTGAGCGCGAAGCGCCTCGTGTCCCTGCCGATACCGGTGGGGCAGTGCCGCAGATGACGCCGGCCCCTGTCGTCGCCACGCCGTTACAGCTGGCCCCCGGGACGTTCGGGTTTGCGAACGCCGAGGGATCACTGCTGCTGGCGATGGAGGCGATCGCGCTGCCGGCGGCGATCCACAGCACCGTGTGTCCCGGCGCACCGGCGCGTGCGGTGGCCGCCGCTGGGCATCAGCCGCACGGCACGCATGATACGGGGCGGCAGACGGCGGCCAATTTCCGCGAGCAATCCGGCGATCGTTTTCGCGTGACGGGGGCGCCCGTCCCGATCGACGTGAGCTGCTTTCTCACTGCCGATTCGGCGCTGGTGGCGGGACTGCTCCCGCTGGAGACACCGCCCGAGCCCCCTCGGCCGAGCATGCGGCGTCCAGCCGCTCCGGTGGCCCTGTGCGATTCCGCATGGACCGCGCCGGTGGCCACGGCGCGCGGGCGGGCGATTGCGCAATGCTGGCCGATGGGGCAGGTCCCGGGTGGCCCAGTGCTGTTCGCCGTGCGCTTCGTGACGCGTGATACCAATGCGCTCGCCAGCCTCGTGGCACTCGATGGGCCGACGCGCTGGTATTACGATTTTCCCGCCGTGGATCATGGGAAGGGGCAGGCGGTCTGGCGACTCGATGATGGCGGCACGTTTCCGGCGGCGGCCATGCGGATTCGGTTTGTGAGTCGCGTCCGCGGCGTGTTGGTGGTCGGGATGACCTGGGACGGGGCGGAGGGGGAGAATGCCTACCTGCTGGCCGCCGACTCCAGTGGGGCCTTTCGCACGCTCCAGCACACCTATCGCTATACTGCGCCCATGTAGGCACGGGACGGGCCCGTGCCGCCGGTGTATCGCCGGTGCTCCCACGTGGCTCTCTTGAGGGTGTCTTGCCATGGCGTTGCTGGGCCTCAAGGACGTGTCCATTGCCTTTGGCGGCCCGCGCCTGCTGGACGGGGCACAGTGCGCGATTGAACGGGGCGAGCGCATTTGCCTGCTGGGACGGAATGGCGCTGGCAAGAGTACGGTGCTCAAGCTGCTCGATGGCACCATTCGCCCGGATGCCGGCGAAGTCGTGCGCCAGGGCGGGATCAGCGTCACGCGGCTGTCCCAGGAGATCCCCGACGATCTGACCGGCTCGATCTTTGATGTGGTCGCTGGTGGCGTCGGGCCGGCTGGGGCGCTGCTGGCCCAGTACCATCAGGCGAGTCTGCGTGTCGCGGCCTCCCCTGATGATGCGTCGCTCCGGGCCCTTGATCGCTTGCATCAGGCGCTCGATGCGGCGAACGCGTGGCAGGTGCATACGCGCATCGAAACGGCGCTCGAACAGCTTGGCCTCGAGGCCGATGCCCCTTTCGCCGCGGCGTCCGGGGGACGGAAGCGCCAGACGTTGCTGGCACGCGCGCTCGTGCGCGAACCGGATATCCTGCTGCTGGATGAACCCACGAACCATCTCGATATCGAGGCGGTGGAGTGGATGGAGCAGTTCCTGATCGCGCGCGGCATCACGCTGGTCTTCGTGACGCATGATCGCGCCTTCTTGCGGCGCGTGGCCACGCGGATCTGGGAGCTGGACCGCGGGACGCTGGCCGACTGGGGCGTGGATTACGACACGTATCTCGTGCGCAAAGAGGCGGCGCTCGAGGTGGAAGCCGCGGAGTTCGCGGAGTTCGACAAGAAGCTGGCGCGCGAGGAAGTGTGGATCCGTACCGGGATCCAGGCACGTCGCACCCGGAATGAAGGACGCGTGCGCGCGCTCGAAGCACTGCGCGTGGAGCGCGCGGCGCGACGGGATCGCGTGGGGACGGTGCGGTTGCCGCAGCAGGAGGCGGAGCGCTCTGGACGGTTGGTCGTGGAAGCCCGTGGATTGTGCTTTGCCCGCAGCGAGCGGCCCATCGTGCGGGATGCGGAGCTCACGATCATGCGTGGCGATCGGGTCGGGATCATTGGCCCGAATGGCTCAGGGAAGACCACGCTGGTCCGGCTCCTGCTGGGTGAGCTCGCCCCCGATGCCGGTACGGTACGGCTGGGCACCAATCTCGAGATCGCCTACTTCGATCAGCTGCGCGAACAGCTTGATCCGGAACGGAGCGTCTTCGACAGCGTGGCCGATGGCGCGCCGATGGTCCGCGTCGGTGGCTCTGAGCGCCATGTGAACGGTTATCTGCAGGATTTCCTCTTTTCCCCCGACCGGGTGCGCACGCCGGTGAAGGCGCTGTCGGGGGGCGAGCGGAATCGGTTGCTGCTCGCGCGGCTCTTTACGCGCTCATTCAACCTGTTGGTGATGGACGAGCCCACCAATGATCTCGATCTCGAAACGCTCGATCTGCTGGAAGATCGGTTGTTGGAGTACGGCGGCACGCTGCTGGTCGTGAGCCACGATCGCGCCTTTCTCGACGCGGTGGTCACCAGTACGATCGTGCTCGAGGGGCGGGGACGTGTGGCGGAGTATGCGGGGGGCTACAGCGATTGGGTACGGCAGCGTCCAGCGCGGGCCTCGGTCACCGATGGGAAGCCGGCGGCGCCCAAGGCGGCACCAGCGACAGCGGCCTCGGCGTCCACGCCGGCACCCACGAAAAAGCGGAAGCTCAGTTTTGCCGAGTCGAAGGAGCTGGCGGCGCTGCCCGATCGCATTGAAGCCGCAGAGGCGGCTCGCGAGATGATCCTCACGCAGTTACAGGATCCGACGGTCCTGCGTGATGGTCAGGCGGCGCTGGCGGCACATCAGCGGCTCACGGCGATCGACGCCGAGGTGGCGGCGCTGCTGGAGCGGTGGGAAGCGCTGGAGACGATCGCGAGCGAGGGGAAGTAGGGGCGACAGAGTCTACGGGACCTGTCGGGTGCTCACGGGTAGTACACCGGGTCACTCGCATGTGACGGCTGTGCGAGTGCCCTTCGTCCTTTGCCCGGGGTGTGTCGATGACCTCTCAACGCTACCGCATCATTCGCGAAGGTGCGACGGTGCGTTTCTCGGGATCGGCGTCGGCCACGCTCGCGTGGTCAACGTGGCCACACGCCTGCCCGCGATGTAGCGACGCCGCCCCTCAGTAGCCCCGC
>JBEIUK010000150.1:0-7377 GCA_040374415.1 Gemmatimonadaceae bacterium
CCGGACCCTCGGCCCGGTCACCGAAGACGCCCTCCTCGCCGCCGTCTACGCCGACACCCCCGTCGCCCTCCATCCCGTGGCGCGCTGGTCGCTGCAGGCGCATCTCGACCGGCTGATGGCGCTGGGCACCATTTCCCGTCCGGATGGGTTGGGAACCGATCGCCTGATTTCGATATCTTAGTAGAACGATCGGTTATCCAACTTTTTTCGGAGCACAACGATGGAAGGACATTCAGGCGGATCCGGGGGCAAGTGCCCGGTTCTCCATGGCGCGATGGCACCACAGGCCACCAAGGCCGGCGTGCGCTCCAACCGCGACTGGTGGCCCAACGCCCTCAACCTCGGCATCCTGCACCAGCATTCGGCGCTGTCGAACCCCATGGGGCCCGACTTCTCCTACTCCGAGGCCTTCGCGAAGCTCGATCTTGCGGCCCTGAAGCAGGATCTCGTCACCCTCATGACGAACTCGCAGAGCTGGTGGCCCGCTGACTACGGCCACTACGGCCCGTTCTTCGTCCGCATGGCCTGGCACAGCGCCGGCACCTATCGCACCGGCGATGGCCGAGGTGGCGCCTCGAGCGGCACGCAGCGCTTTGCCCCGCTCAACAGCTGGCCCGATAACGGCAACCTCGATAAGGCCCGCCGTCTCCTGTGGCCCATCAAGCAGAAATACGGCAACGCCATCTCGTGGGCCGATCTCATGATCTATGCCGCCGATGTCGGCATGGAAACGATGGGCTTCACGCTCTTCGGCTTCGGCTTCGGCCGCGCCGATGTCTGGGAACCGGAACAGGACATCTACTGGGGCGCAGAAGCCGAATGGCTCGGTGACAAGCGCTACGCGGGCGATCGTGAACTGGAGAATCCGCTCGCGGCCGTGCAGATGGGACTCATCTATGTGAACCCCGAAGGCCCGAACGGCGTCCCCGACCCAATGGCCTCCGCGCGCGATATCCGCGAGACCTTCGCGCGCATGGCGATGAACGACGAAGAAACCGTGGCGCTCGTCGCCGGTGGCCACACCTTCGGCAAGGCACACGGCGCTGGCGACCCATCGCTCGTTGGCCCGGAGCCCGAAGGCGCTTCGATCGAAGAGCAGGGGCTCGGCTGGAAGAACGCCTTCGGTACGGGCAAGGGCGTCGACACCACCACGAGCGGTCTCGAAGGCGCCTGGACGCCGAATCCCATCACCTGGGACAACGGCTACTTCGACATGCTCCTCGGTTACGAGTGGGAGCTGACCAAGAGCCCCGCGGGCGCGCATCAGTGGACGCCCACCGATCCGGCTGCGGCCACGCTCGTCCCCGATGCCCACGATCCCACGAAGCGGCATGCACCGATGATGTCCACCGCCGACATCGCGCTCCGCACCGATCCGGCATATCTCGAAATCTCGCGCCGCTTCCATGCCAATCCGCGCCTCTTCACCGAGGCATTCGGACGCGCTTGGTTCAAGCTCACGCACCGCGACATGGGACCGCGCGCGCGTTACCTCGGCCCGCTGGTGCCGCAGGAAGAACTGCTGTGGCAGGATCCGATTCCGGCAGTCAATCATCCGCTCGTCACCGCCGACGACATCGCGGCGCTCAAGCAGCAGCTGGTGAACGCGGGGCTATCGATTGCCCAGCTCGTGAGCACGGCGTGGGCATCGGCCGCCACCTTCCGCGGCTCGGATAAGCGCGGTGGCGCGAACGGGGCGCGGATCCGGTTGTCGCCTGCCAAGCAGTGGGAGGTCAATCAGCCGGCGAAGCTGGGCAAGGTGCTGGAGACGCTCGAAGGCATTCAGCAGCGCTTCAATGCCGCCCAGACCAATGGCACGCGCATCTCGATGGCCGATCTGATCGTGCTCGGTGGCTGTGCCGCGATCGAAGCGGCGGCGCAGAAGGCGGGGATGACGATCACGGTGCCGTTCGTCCCGGGGCGCATGGATGCGTCGCAGGAGCAGACGGACGTGGCGTCGTACAACCTGCTCGAGCCGGTCGCTGATGGCTTCCGGAACTATCAGAAGACGGCGTACACGATGTCGGCCGAAGAGCTGCTCGTCGACAAGGCGCAGCTGCTCACACTGACGGCCCCAGAGATGACGGCGCTCGTGGGTGGGTTGCGCGTGCTCGGGGCCAACCATGCCGCGTCTCGGCATGGCGTCTTCACGGATCGGATGGAAACGCTGTCGAACGATTTCTTCGTGAACCTGCTCGACATCGGGACCACGTGGGCCCCGATCGCTGGCGGCACGGACGTCTTCGAAGGGCGCGACCGGGAGACCGGTGATGTGAAGTGGACCGCGACACGTGTGGATCTGGTGTTCGGTTCCAACTCGCAGCTTCGCGCGATTGCCGAAGTGTACGCGCAGCAGGACAACACGGAGCGCTTCGCGCACGATTTCGTGGCGGCATGGACCAAGGTGATGCACGCCGACCGCTTCGATCTGGCCTGAGTGGTGGAGCGGGTGGCGTAAGCCACCCGTGGTCCAAACAACGCAGGGCACGGGGATCATCCCCGTGCCCTGTGTCGTTTCCATGCGGAACGGTTACGGCAACCGCTGCACGCTGATCGTGTATTTCCCGTACGGCGTGGCGGGATTGCGGCGATAGATCACGATTTCGTGATACGTATCAAAGGTGACCGTCCAATCCAGGGAGATCGTTCCCGGTGTGGTCGAGGAGGTCCCGGTGAGCGTGGGGGAGGCAGGACCCTCGCGATCATCCCGGAGCACGAACCCTGCAGCCATGTCGGTGGTGGTCAGCGTGATGCGGATCTTGTCACCCTTGGTGAGCGGCATCACGATCCAGTCCTCGAAGGTGCCGGGAGCGGCCGGGCTCGCACAATCGGTGCTCGTATTGAGCTCGCCGGCGAATGTCATGCCGATGGTGCCTTGGACGATCGGACGGCACACAATATCCGTGGCATCGAGCGCGCTGGTGAGCGTGTAGCTGCTGGTGCTGGCGGACGGTGCCTGCACGTCCACGATGTAATCGCCAGCCGCCAACAGATGGCGCTGGATCAGGGTGGAGCCGGTCACCGTGGTGAAGGAGGCACTGAGGGGCAGTCCGACATATTGCGTCGTGTTCTTGCGGCGAATCCGCAGCGAGCGTCCTGAGGCGCCAGTCAGTTCGAAGCGGACATTCTGCTGCGCGGTGAGATTGAGTTCGTACTGATCGTACAAGGCGTCGGTCGCCGCAAAGGCCGTCGCATTCTGACAGTCGGTGCTGGCCCACGCACCCGCGACCGTCGACCCAATCGTATACGGCGTAACCACGCAGGTGGTGGCGGGTGACGACGAGACGCTCACCGTATAGTTGAAACTCGGGGTGATCCAGGATCCGGTAAAATCGGCATTCTGGAAACCGCCCGAGCTGATTTCAATGAAGTGGTACGTACTGGCAGCGGCCGTGAACGTGACCGACCGCGTGCCCCCCACGGCGCCAACGTTTTGTGCGACCAGCCCACCGCTGAAAATGGACAGGGCCGATTGCCCAGGCATGCCCGTCACCGCAATCGTATAGCGGCGTCCGGCATCCAATTTGACCGCATAGTAGTGGCCAAGCAGCGGCTTGCCGATGGCCGCCGGAATGGGGCTGAACTGCACAGCAAATGCACAACTGCCCGTCGTGCCAAGGGCATCCGAATAGGTAGCCCCGGGCATCATCACAATGTAGGGGACCCCCAGCGACGTGCTGGGGCAGGCATGGGTGACTGGAGCGGCCTTGGTGAAGGTGTAGCTCCCCAGCTTGGTGGAGTCGCGGCCGCTGACAAACAGCTGCAGCGGCTGGCCATTTCCCACGAAGCGCAGCTCGCCACCGATATTGTCAGAGTTATACACCGTCCCGGTGGTGGCATCGGCGGTCGCCTGCTTGGGGCCGTACAGACCATCAAGCTGGCCTGAACTCTTGATCACGGAGACCTGATTCGCTGGCGGAGTGAGGGTGTAATAATCGGAGCGGCGCCCCGCCACCTTGAACAGGCAGTCATCCGTCGCGATCGCGCCAGAAATCACCGTCGCCGACCCATTCTGCGGCAGACACGGATCACGGACGACCGCATACGTCGAGAAGGAGCGCGTCTGAGCACGCACCGTGTTGGTGGCGCTGTCCACCTCGACCCCCTCGGTGAGGACTTCCCAACTCCCATTCACCAAACGCGCGACCCGCAGTGAGGCTTTGTCCGTATACGCCGGCAGGGCCGCCGCATCGTACTTGAGCGCCATCGTAACGGGCTGGGCAAACTGCGTGCCGGTGGGACCAAAGAGGTAACCAGGGCTCGCAACATGCGCCGTGCGGATCGTATCCGGCTTCGGCGTCACGGTGATCGGGAGCGTCGAGGTGACCGCACCGGCCGGAATCGTGAGCATCACATTCCCCGAGGCGGCGGTCACTGATCCACCAGACGTACTCACCACGCCACCAGCATTGACCCGTACCGCCGTGGTGCCGCTGACCGTGCCACTGGCCGCGCTGATGGTCGCCGTTCCTGCTGACAGCGCGGCTACCAATCCGGTGCTCGACACCGTCGCCACCGTCGCGTCCGAAGTGCTCCAGACGATCGGCGCACCGGCAACCACCGTGCCAGTGGCCGTCGATGCGCGTGCCGTCAGCTGCATCGTGGCACCGGGAAGAATGGCCGCATCATTGCCACTGATCGTGACCGTGGCCACCACTACAGGCGGGGTCGTGTCCCCACCACTCTTGCACGATGCCGCGACGGTACACAGGACGGCGGCGGCGCACCACCGGAGAGAACGCACCAGTAACACAGGCATCTGCATATCCAAATATTCGAGGGGAGTATCTTAGACCATATGCTTCGCTAAGAAACTACTCGGGTATTGGCGGGAGTGTTGGCGTCAACGCAGGTGCACTGTTCCGCAGCGACAGCGGTCGTAGCGAGCCCAGCTATATCATTGCGGCACACCGCACAGGCGCATTGCACAGGCGCATTGCACGGGCGCGTCGTACGGCGCCAGCGCTTACCGCGCCGCGCTCACCGTGAAATTGAACGTCCCGTTCACCACATGGCCGTCCTTCGACATCGCTTTCCAGGTCACCATGTAGCGCCCCGCAGCGAGCGGCTTCGACACCATCGCCACCACCGGCGCATCCTTCCCCTCGGCACGCGTGACCGCCGACGTGGCCACCGCCACACCGCCCTGCGTCGTGACGGCAATCTTCGTGGCCGGCAACTCCGTGGGCTCTGACAGCCACAAACGAATCGCATCGGGCGACGCGGCGAGCGTGGTATCCGCCGCGGGGAACGAGCGCACCAGCTTCAGATGCCGACGGACCGCCGCGTGGACGGCCGACGACGGCGCAACGCTGGCAACGGTGCAGGCGGCAACGCCCAGCGCGAGGCCGAGACGGCGGGAACGCATGGGAAAAGACAAGCGGATCATCGGAGAGTCCTGGAGGTGAAATGCGATCGGGTCGGTGCCGTCAGGGGCTGGGCACCGGATCTGGCAACGGACGGCGACGGGAAATGTGGTACACGAAGTGATGCCAGCCAAAGGGCACCCCGTCACTCGCCCCCACAAACCGGGAAGAAAAGTGCGCCACCTCAATGAAGTTGGCCATGCCGGACTCGACCGCATCGACAGCCCCATCACGTTCCACCGTGACCAGCCAGTCCGCATCCGGTGGTAGCTCGGCGCGCTGCTCCATCACATCAAACGCCGCCGCCCGAGGCATGCGGACCCGTCCACAGCCATACAGTACCGGCCAGAGCCGGAAGGCTCCCGTCGTGGGATAAATCATGGCATTCGCTGGGGTGCGCGTGCACAGATACCGGCCTGTCGCGGTCAGATCCCCCCACGAATACTCATGGGTCACCCACTGCGCGGATCCCCAGAGCATCACCCCGGCAAGAAATGGACGCCACCGGGCCGTGAGCTGGGCCATCCCCACCCCAATCAGTGGGACCGCCGCAACCACGCCAGCAACCGTGTGCTTATTCGCACTCGTGGGATTCCCGGTCGCCAGATGGAAAATCGGCCAGATCAGCAGCGCGGCCGCCAGAATCCATCGATCCGCCGTGCGCAGATGATGCGTAGTGGCCAGACCGACAGTGGCAAGCACCAGCGGGACCACGTAGTACAGCTGCTCCGCCAGTACGAGGCTCCTCGAGAATCCCGCACCCGAAGCAGTCGCTACATAGGACGAATACGAGCGGGGAAGCAGGTGCCCAAGCACCAGCAGATCATGAGCCGCAACCACCATGCCGCTCACACCCAGCATCAGCGCCACGCCATACCACCGACGTCTGGTGGGCGAATCGGCCAGCCCCAAGGCCACTGGAACGGGGACCAGAAAGACATACCCATACTTGGCAATCACACTGCAACCAATCAGCAGCCCCGCAGCGACGATCCATCGAGGCTGTGCCGTGACGCGATACTCCACAACGGCAGCGATCGCGAGCGCAAAGGCAGCGAGCGCCGGCAGGTCATAAACCGCCAGATGCGCGAGTGCGAAGAGAGGACCACTCGTCACCAGCGCCAGTGTCGCCCATCGTGCGGCACGATCACCGGCAAGACGACGCGTGGTGTGCGCCGCCGCCGCCATCGTCAGGACCGCGAACGCCAGGGCAACGCAGCGCGCGAGCGCTAACCCCCCAACACGCCAGGCCAGCCCCGACAGCGGCGGCCAGACATAGCGACTGCCATTGATCCAGCTCGAAAACTCGTCGGGCGCCCCATCGAGCAGGCGGAGCCCCGCAAGCGCGTAGATCCCCTCGTCGCCAGACAACCCCTGTGCCACCGTACCGATGACCAGCAGTTGCAGCGCGACGAAGAGACCGAGTAGAACCCGGACGCTCCAGCAGCGGGGAAGGGTATCGGGACCGCCGTGCACCGCAGACAACGTATCGTGCACGCGACGGGCTGCAAGGTCCGCACGGTGTCAGCAGCAATCCCACAGCGTTCACGGGGATCCTGTCTCTGGCGATTTCAGCGACCGTGGGCGCAGAACCACCCGCGAAAGGTTGCGGAGGCTGTTTGGAGACTGCAACGTGGCATATGCTCCGGGCCGTTCCCCTCCGCCCCCCTCTGCTTTCCATTGTGCGTCAGCCACTCCTGGACCAGCCCCGATCAACCTCAGGGCACCTGGCTCGAATCGGCATGCATGTGCTGCTCAGCGCCGCCCTCCTCGCCTGCGGCGGCGGCACACCCACCGGCAACAGCACCGGTCCCACCGGCGGAAATAGCGGAGGCGGTGGCACCACCGCCCCGACCGTCGCCACGGTTACCGTCTCACCCACCAGCGCCACCCTCGCCGTCGGCGCCACCCAACAGCTCACCGCCGCCCCCAAGAGTGCCGCCGGCGTCGACATCACCGGCAAGAGCACGAGCTGGAGCAGTGCCACCCCAGCCGTTGCCACCGTCAGCAC
>JBEIUK010000076.1:0-12641 GCA_040374415.1 Gemmatimonadaceae bacterium
TCCCCGCAACGCCGGCCACAAGCTGCGCATAGTCGCGTTCCGCCACCCCCGGCACGGCCAGAATACGCTGCTGAATACCGGCAAAGTCGATGGTGACGGACCGAACCGCGCTGGCACCGGCACCGGACCCACCCGACGCGGCTGGCGCGCTGCCCGTCCGCGCGGAATCCCCCACCGCGCGCAGCGCCTCCTCATCGCTCTCCGGGAGCAACGGCGACGCCTCGTTCTTCCCCAACACGGCGAGATACAAGGCCCGCGTCTCCGGGCGATCGTACTTCGACATGTCGAGCAACGACGAATTCAGTCCGAAGTTCGTCGACGCCAGGAACCACAGATACTTGCCACTCGCGTCCCAGGCCGGTGACGTCGCATCGGCCAGTCCATCGGTGATCTGCCGAACTTTCCCGCTCTCCATCTCGTACACAAAAATCGCGCGGAACAGCGACTTGAGCCGCTTCGGGTAGGCGATCCAGCGCGAGTCCGGGCTCCAGACCGGGACGATCGAGCGATCGGCCATGAAGTATGGATCCGTGTCGGCCACCTTCGCGGTCCCCGTCGCCACGTCCACAATCCAGATCCGGAAGTGGGTGTCCTGGAAGGCAAGCGTCTTGCCATTCGGTGACCACGCCGGCGCATACGGACGACTGGGCTCCGGCAACACGATTTCACGCGCCGGCGCGAGCCCATCCTGCGAGGCAATCATGAGCCGATACTCCCCGCTCCTGTCGCTGAAATACGCAAGCGATCGGCCATCGGGCGACCAGACCGGCGCGATCTCTGCCGATCCACTCGTATTCGTCAAATTCCGGACATCGCCCTTCTCGGCGGGGATGGAGAAGATTTCCCCCCGGGCTTCCACCGCCGCCCGCTTCCCCGTGGCCGACAACGCCAGACTCGAGATGCGCGAGGAGACATCCTTCCACTGCGGCAGCATCCACGGGAAATCCCCGGCCGCTGTGATCGGCAGAATGCGATCCCGCGACGCCTTGGGATCGTATTCGTGGACATACCCGGCCTGCTCGTAGACCACGACACCAGCACCGGCATCGATCGACTTCACGTCGAAATCCGTGTACTTCGTGACTTGGGCCAATTGCCGGCTCTTCGTGTCCCACGACCACACATTGGAGACACCGTCCCGGTCGGACAGGAAGTAGACCACGTCGCCCAGCCACACGGGATCCATCTCCTTGGTGCCGGTGAACGGCGTCGTGTCTACCGCCGCTGACCGCAGGTTCATGATCCAGATGGGCCGATTCTGACCACCGCGGTAGTTCCGACGCTCTTCGTCCCACGAGGCGGGCATGCGATACGCCACCCGCTGTCCATCGGGCGAGATCTTCCCCTGATTGGCCCGCGGCATGGGGAGCGCCGTTTCCTCGCCCCCAGCCACGGGACCGGTCCAAAAGCGCGGCGTCGCGGTCGGCGTCCACGAGGCGCGAGTCGACGAGAAGAGGATCGCCTTCCCATCGGGCGTCCACCCCTGCACCAGATCGGGGCCCGGATGCCACGTTAGCCGCATCGGCTGCCCCCCCTGCACCGGCACCACGTACACATCGGTGTTCCCGGCGTATTCCGCGCTGAACGCCACCAGCGACCCATCCGGCGACAGCTTGGGGTTCTGCGTCTGCCCTTGGAAGCTGGTCAAGCGGCGGGCGGCCCCACCGGCCCGATCCGCGACCCAAATGTTGTTGGCGTAGGCGAACGCCACATGGCTGCTGCTCACCGATGGGGTGCGCAGCAGTCGCGTCCCGGCGCCGGCAGGGGCGCTCGCTTGAGCGCCAGCCTGCGCGCCGCCCGCCAAGGCCATGAGCCCCAGCACGGGGATCCAGAGGGGACCGCCGTGACGAGCGGTGAGAAAAACCGGACAGAAGGAAGGCATCGCGAGACTCAGCAGGGACAAAGGGTCGCCTGCCCCCCAGACTGGGAAGCAGGTCCAGCGGATACCAATCGGACGCGTTCCATGCTACCTGTCGGCGACGGCTCCAGCCAGAGGAGGCGGGAGCCGTGTACGCGCTTTATCATTTCCGGACCTGCCGTCCAGACCCGCTGTCGGCCAGTGCCAACGGGGTCTACGGCGTTCTCTCATTCCAGCCGTCCGTGGCGCCCCCTCCCGGTGGCCGCGCACCGTCCGGCGATACGCATCATCATGACCAAGATCAAAGTCGTGAACCCCGTCGTCGAAATGGACGGCGATGAGATGACCCGCATCATCTGGCAGTTCATCAAGGACAAGCTGATCCTGCCCTATTTGGATATTCAGCTCGACTATTACGACCTCGGCATCGAACACCGTGACGCCACCAATGATCAGGTGACGATCGATTCGGCCGAAGCGACCAAGCGCCACGGTGTGGCGGTCAAGTGCGCCACCATCACGCCAGACGAAGCGCGTGTGAAGGAGTTCCAGCTCAAGAAGATGTGGAAGAGTCCCAACGGGACGATCCGCAACATCCTGGGTGGCGTGATCTTCCGCGAGCCCATCATCATCTCCAACATCCCGCGCCTCGTACCGGGGTGGACCAAGCCCATCATCGTGGGCCGTCATGCGCACGGTGATCAGTACAAGGCGACGGACTTCAAGGTCCCCGGCGCCGGCACCGTCACCATGACGTACACGCCGGCCGATGGTAGCGCCCCGATGGAGTTCGAAGTCGCGAAGTTCGGCAACGACGGCGGCGTGGCGATGGGGATGTACAACTTCAACGACTCCATCCGGGATTTCGCCCGGGCCAGTTTCACCTATGGCCTGCAGCGCAACTACCCGGTGTACATGAGCACGAAGAACACGATCCTGAAGGCGTACGACGGGGCCTTCAAGGACATCTTCGAACATGTCTTCGAGACCGAGTACCAGGCCGAGTATGCCGCGCGTGGCCTGACGTATGAACATCGGCTCATCGATGACATGGTCGCCTCCGCGCTCAAGTGGGAAGGTGGGTACGTGTGGGCCTGCAAGAACTATGACGGCGACGTGCAGTCGGACATCGTCGCCCAGGGCTTTGGCTCACTCGGCCTGATGACCAGCGTCCTCATCACCCCGGATGGCAAGACGATGGAAGCCGAAGCGGCGCACGGCACCGTCACTCGGCACTTCCGGGAACATCAGAAGGGGAACAAGACCTCGACGAACCCGATTGCATCGATCTTCGCCTGGACGCGCGGCCTCGCGCACCGCGGGAAGCTCGATGGCACGCCGGCGGTGACGGCCTTTGCCGACACGCTCGAGCAGGTGTGCATTGAAGCGGTGGAGGCCGGCGAGATGACGAAGGACCTCGCCATCCTGATCAGCAAGGACACGCCGTACCTGCACACCGAAGCGTTCCTCGACGCGATCGACCGGCGCCTGCAGGCCAAGATGGCCTGAGTTGGAGAGGGCGCAGGAAACACCACGGGCGGCCTCACCAGAGGCCGCCCGTGGTGCATCAGGCCATGCTCTTAGCGCGCGTGGTGCGCCTGCACATCAATGGTCTTGGCCACCAAATCCAGAAAGGCGGCATTGTCAGACACCGCCGCGAGGTCATCCATGCGAATGGTGTATCCGTACTGCTTCGCAATCGCGGCATATCGCGGTTGGCGGCTCCGCAGCAGCTGTTCAAAGCCCCACACCGCAAAGGCATCGGGATCGACGGCGTCATCGTCCGACAGCCCCAACTGGTCTTTATACACGGACCACGTGGCATCAAGAAACGCGGGCGGGTAGTACATGGGCTTCGGCTGCTGCCGGAACCGATCAACCAGCGTCTGGAGATGCGCCTCGGTCCCTTCGAGGTAGAGCATGAGGGAATGCTGCGCCAGGCAGGTCAGCACCGGATCCGCCGGATCTGCGGGATCGACCACTTCACACAAACTCCCCCCGGTATCGCAGACGAAGTGCGGATACCCGTAGATGTCATGCGACCGCGCAATGAACTCGGGGACATCCAACAGCGCTGCCACCTCCGCCTGCCGATGCTGCCCCTGCCGATGGCAATACTCGGCGTACGGAATGCCGCCACGCGCCGGATCCCCAGGTTTCCCTAGATACGTTGAGAGCGGACTGAGATTCTCGAAGGTGATGTTCGAGCGAATGTAGATCGAATCCGAGCGCAGCAGCTGACGAAGGAACGGCACCTTCATCGCCTCGCGCTTGAAGTTGTCCACGATGTGCTCACCCATGTACCGAGTCCCAATCCGGTAGTCTACCGAAAAATGGAACCACTCCTGCGCCTGTAATCGGCGAGCGATGGTGGTCTTCCCCACGCCGGACATGCCAAAGAGCGTGATTGCCAGGTGCGGCTGATCACGAAAGGCCTGTCCGGAGGAGAAACGCATCGCGAGGTCCGGTGAACGACAGGATCAGGAAATCGGCTTCTTGGGCGCCACGAAGACCGGCGGGAGCCCCAAAGCGGTCAAGGTCGCGTTCAGCTTCGCCAGATCATTGGCTTCGATCGTCTCGATCGTCTTGAGGTGACCGTTCAACTTTCCCGTCATCTCGCCCAGCACGTCGTTCACCTGGGCCGTTGGCGCGAAGGGCCCGCCGTTGATCTGCGAGTTCAGCGTCATGAACTGCTGATAGAGCTTGACCGGATAGTTCAGCGTCGCTTGATCGGCCTTGGTGTACACCTCATACAACTCGGCACGCACCGCTTCGAGCGCCTTGCGGACCGCCGTGGCCGAGGTGCGCACCTGCGCCGCATACGGCTGCCCGTTGGCCAACCGCACCCGCTGGTCCAGCTGCTGCTGCAGCTCCTGAATGCGCGTGACCGCATCGGTCACCGCATTGATGCGCTCCACGGTCACCGCGGCCGCCTGGAAGCCGGCCTGCGCATCCGCTGCCGAGATCGACGTGCGCGGATCGGGAAGCACGGTGAATGGACGGGTCAGCGTGTCGCGCCCCGCGATCAGCCGCACGGTGTAGTTCCCGGGCAGTGCCACCGGACCATTGGCATTGCCGTCATCGTAGATCGTCCCCGGCAGACGCCGCGCCGACGGATAGGAGAGATTCCAGACAAAGCGATTCGCACCGGCACGGGCATGCAACACGGAATCGGCGGCTTCATACGCCAGCTCGGGAGCCTGCTGGGTCTCGCGGGACACCTTCGCCGCCGAGTCGGCCAGCTGGGACCCCGTGGAATCCGGCTTGGCCGGTGCCGCACTGCTGAAGCTGCGAATCATCCGGCCATCACCCTGCAGGAGCTGGATCGTGATGGGCGCCTTCGGCGCCGTCTTCAGCCAATAATCGATCGACACCCCGAAGCGCGGGTTCGCCCCTACGCCGCTGCCACGGCCATTCCCGCCGCTGGCCCAGCGAATGGCGGGCGCTGGCGCAAACAGATGCACAGGCGACGCGATCACGGAATCGGCGAGCGCACGCAGCGGGGAAATGTCATCCAGCGACCAGAAGGCTCGGCCATGCGTGGCCACCAGCAGGTCGTTGTCCTTCACATGGACGTCGCGGACGCTCACGCGCGGCAGGTTGAGCTGGAGCGGCTCCCACGCCGCGCCGTCATTGAACGAGACGTACACCCCGGTTTCGGTACCCGCAAAGAGGAGCCCGCGACGCTTGAGGTCACTGCGAATGGCGCGTGTGTAGGCCCCCTGTGGGATCCCCGCGTCGATGCGCGTCCACGTCGCACCATAATCGGTGGTCTTGAACAGATAGGGCGCGAAGTCATCCTGCTGATACCGGTTCGCCGCGACATAGGCCGTACCGGCATCAAAGGGGGAGGCTTCGATGATGGAGACCCGGGTGAAGGGGCCAAACGCCTTCGGCGTCACGTTCTTCCACGAGCCACCGTTGTCAGTGCTTACATGAATGAGGCCGTCATCGCTCCCCGTCCAGAGCACCCCCGCCTTCACCGGTGATTCGGCCAGCGCGAAGATCGTGGCATACCACTCGGTGCCCGTCATGTCATAGGTGACCGGCCCACCGGAGGCTTGCATCGTGGCCGGATCGTGCCGCGTCAGGTCGGGGGAGATCTTCTCCCACGATGCGCCGCTGTTGCGTGACCGCCAGAGCACCTGCGACGCGGCGAAAAGCGTGTTGGGCTCATGCAGGGAGAACTGCACCGGGAAGGTCCACTGGAACCGATGCGGCACATCGGCCACCGCATAGCCGTCGTAGTTGCGGAGCCCAATCGAGATATCCCGCTGGATGTTGGTGCGCGAATCATGCCGCTCCAAGGTGCCCATGTAGCAGCCCCCGTAGGTCACGGTGGGCTCTTGGGGATCGATGGCGATGTAGGCGTTCTCGCAGCCAGCCACGGGCCACCAATCCCGCTCGCCGATGCTCCGATCGTTGGAACGACTGGCGATGTTCACCGTCGTGTTGTCCTGCTGCGCACCATAAATGCGATACGGCACCTGCATGTCCGTGGTGACATGATAGAACTGCGCCGTGGGCTGGTTGTTCTGCGCGCTCCAGGTCTTGCCGCCGTCGAGCGAGATCGACGCACCACCATCGTTCGCGTTGATCAACCGATCGCTGTTCGCCGGGTCCACCCACATGGTGTGCGTGTCACCATGCGGCACCCGCACCGGCCGGAAGGTGCGCCCGCCATCAATGGAGCGGTGCACCGTCAGATTCATCACGTAGACCACGTTTTCGTTTGTTGGATCCGCCGTGACGCCCATGTAGTAGAACGGACGGACCACAAAGGTCTGATCCCCGTTCACGCGGCTCCAGGTCGCCCCGGCATCGTCCGACCGAAACACGCCCCCGAGCGAATCGCGCGCCTCGATATTGGCGTAGACCCGCTGGCTGTTGGCCGGTGAGACAGCCACGCCAATCTTGCCAATCGGTCCTTTGGGCATGCCGGGATTGAAGGTGAGCTCCGTCCAGCTATCGCCACCATCCGTGCTCTTCCAGAGCCCGCTCCGCCCGCTGCCGGCATTCATCCCCCACGGCGTCCGCTGAAACTTCCACATCGACGCATACAGGATCCGGGGATTGTTCACATCCATCGACAGATCTGCGGCGCCCGTGCTGTCATCCAGGAAGAGCACCTTCTTCCAGGTCACGCCACCATCGCGCGTCCGGAAGATGCCACGATCCGCCGACGGTCCGAATGCATGCCCCAGCGCGGAGACATACGCGACATCGGGGTCCTTGGGATGCACGCGCACGCTGGTGATTTGGTGCGTGTTCGCGAGGCCGCGTTGCTGCCACGTCTGACCGCCATCGGTCGAGCGATAGACGCCCGTCCCATAGGTCAGATCTTCGCGGGGCGCCCCTTCCCCACTCCCCACCCAAATCACATTCGGATCGCTCGGCGCCACGGCCAGCGCGCCCACCGAGGACAGATCGGTCTTGCCGTCGGTGATGTTGTCCCAGGTCTGGCCGGCGTTCGTCGTCTTCCAGACGCCGCCATTCACCGCGCCAAAGTAGAACACGAGTGGCCGAGTAGGATCGCCCGCGACGGCGAGCGCCCGGCCACCACGCGACGGACCGACATTCCGCCACTTCAGCGACTTGAACGCTGCGTTGGTCCGGGTGCCGTCGCTGTAGAGGGTGGGATCGTATGCGGGACGGCCGGCGGCTGGCGCCGGCGTCGCACTGCGGGACTGCGCCGACAGGCTCACGGGGAGCAGGCCAGCGCTGAGGGTCGCCAGCGCCATCAGGGCGCGGCTCATGGAGGAGGGGATTGCACGCATGCCGGATCTTGGCCGGACCGTGCCCAATCGTCCAGCCCTCGCATGCGGTTTCCCGCACGCGGGGCCAGAGTTACTCCAGCTCCTTCCCCTGTGTGTCCGGAATCCCCACCCACGCCAAGGCACTGAGCAGATAGGCCGCGCCAGCCATCGCGAAGGCCACCGGGAACCCCTTGGTGGTCGCCACGCTCCCCACGGTGAACGGCGCCGCCGCGCTCGCGATCCGCCCAATGTTGTAGGTAAATCCCTGCGAGGAGGCACGGATCGCGGTGGGATACAGCTCGGCAGTGACCGCCCCAAACCCACTGAAAAACCCGGTCCCGAAGAAGGCCACGAAGGGGCCCAGGAGCAGCAGAACCGTGGGGTTCTTGAGGGAGCCATAGAGCGGCAGCAGCACGCTCGCCATCAGCAGGTAGGTCACATAGACCCGCTTCCGGCTGATGACATCGGTAATAAACCCGAACGTGATGTAGCCGAACCACATGCCGATCTGCATGAAGGCCACCAGCCGAGACATGGTCTGGGTACTGAGCCCAATGCCCCCCTGCGCCACCGGCAAGGACAGGTACGCCGGCACCCAGCCATTCAGCCCCCACCACCCAAAGAGGGCACAGGCATTCATGAAGGTCACGATCAGGGTCCGGCGCAGCATTTTCCCGCGGAAAATATCCAGCGCCCGCACCGTGGACCCACCCACGACCCGTCCCGCGCGCCGGTCGGCATCAATGGCGCGCCAGGCCGCTGGCTCCTCGACATTTCGACGAAGCCACAAGGTAAAGAGCGCCGGCAGCAGCCCCACAAAAAAGACGGCGCGCCAGCCAAAGCGGGGTAACATCACCCCCACCACCAGCGCGGCGACGCCAAAGCCAATGGCCCAGGCGCTCTGCATCACGCCGAGCGCGCGCCCCCGGTGCTTCGCCGGCCAGGTCTCCGAGACCAGCGCCGCCCCGCTGGCCCATTCGCCCCCCATCCCAAGCCCCAACAGCGCCCGGAAGACGGCAAACTGCCAGAAGGTCTGCGAGAGCCCGCACGCCGCCGTGAACACCGAATAGAGCAGGACACTCCCCATCAACGCGCGGGTCCGACCATAGCGGTCGGCCACCCACCCGAAGAACAGCCCGCCCACGGCCCCGCCCAGGAGGGTAATCGACCCCAAGGCGCCGGCCTGCACCTTCGAGAGCCCCAGCTCGGCGATCACCGCCGACAGGGTCAGCGAGAAGAGCATCACGTCGAAGGCGTCGAGCGCCCACCCGGTCGCGGCCGCAATGAGGGCGCGGCGCGACGCGGGCGCCGCCACCCGCCACCAGCCCAGCAGGCCGCCGTCGGCAGGTCTGCCGTCAGCGGCGGGAGTCATCGGAACGGTCATGCCACCAACCTACCGCCCCAACTCACTGGCGGCCACGCCGTCCGGACGACACTATCCCGCTACGACGGTCCAGTCTCCCGCTGGGCACCGCCCCCGCAGTCCGTGTTCGCTTCGCCAACCCGACGCGCCATGTATAAGCGTGACTTTCTCCGCGCCCTCGGCGGCGCCTCCCTCGGTCTGCTCATGGCCCCGGACCGACTGGCCGCCTACAGCGCGCTCCCCGCGCCGGAGCTCGCGACCCGCGAGGATTTCTGGGCCACCTTGCGCGCCGGCTATCGCCTCACCGGGGACTACATCAACCTCGAGAACGGCTACTACTCCATGCAGTCGCAGGCCGTGCTGGAGCGGTTCATTGGGCATGTGCGCGACGTCAACCTGCAGGCCTCGCGCTACATGCGCACGGTACAGGTCCCCAACAAGCTCAAGGCGCAGGAACGGCTCGCGCAGCTCGCGGGCTGCTCGGCGCAGGAACTGGTCATCACGCGCAACACCACGGAATCACTCGACACCGTGATTGCCGGTTTTGACTGGAAACCCGGCGATCACGCCGTCATGTCGGTGCATGACTACGGCGCCATGCTCGATCAGTTCAAGCTCATGGCCCGCCGCTGGGGGATCGAGAACACGTTGGTCACCGTGCCGATCGATCCCAAGAGTGACGACGAGGTCGTGGAGGTCTACGCCCGCGCTATTACCCCCAAGACGCGGCTGCTGATGATCTGCCACATGATCAACATCACGGGTCACGTGCTGCCGGTGCGCAAGATCTGCGACATGGCGCACGCCAAGGGCGTGCAGGTGCTCGTCGACGGCGCCCACGCCTTCGCGCAGCTCGATTTCCGCATCCCCGACCTCGGCTGCGACTACTATGGCGCCAGCCTGCACAAATGGCTCGGCACCCCGCTCGGCGCCGGCATGCTTTATGTGCGCAAAGATCGGATCCCCGCCATCTGGCCCGTCTTCGCTGACGAAGGCATGGCCGCCAATGACATCCGGAAGCTCAATCACACCGGCACGCATCCGGTGCACACCGATCTCGCCATCCTCGATGCCATCGCCTTTCACGAAAGCATCGGCATTCAGCGCAAGGATGCCCGGCTCCGCTGGCTGCAGCAATACTGGACCACGAAAGTGCGCGGCATGAACAAGGTGCAGCTGTTCACGCCCAGCGATCCCGCCCGCACGGGGGCGATCGCGAACGTCGGGATTCAGGGGATGGCGCCCGGCGCGCTCGCCACCGCGCTCTTCGATCGCTATCGCATCTGGACGGTCGGCATCAACACCGCCGGTGTGACGGGCGTGCGCATTACGCCGCAACTGTTCACGACGACCGCAGAACTCGACACGCTCGTGCGCGCCATCACGGAGCTCTCGGCGCAGTAAGCCCGCGCCATCCTGCGAGCCACAGCACCTGGGGGCTCGCAGGGTGGCGCGACGTTACAACTGCCCCGTCGCGCCCCACGCAGCCACGCGCGCCCGATACGCCGGATCATCGTACCGGTTCGGCGCAAACGCCGCGGCATACGCCTCGGCCCCCGGTGGCAGCGCCGCGCTGACAATCTGCGCCGCCAGCAGTTCGGCCGACGCCGGCGCCGCCATGATGCCAAAACCTGAGAATCCAGCGGCGACAAAGCTCCCCGGCACCGGCATCGCCCCCACCAACGGCCGGTTCTCCGCCGTCTTCGTGTAATAGCCGCCATCGATCCAGAGCGGCGGCAGCCGGTCCACATAGGCACCCAATGCCGGCACCAACGCCGTCATCCCGCGCATCACTACCTCACCGTACGCATCATCGGCAGGCAACGGAAAGACCGGTGTCTCATACCGCTCATCGCCGTGGTAGTCCCAGAGCATCAGCACGGTGCGACTGCCATGATAGCCGTCAGGGCGCAGATGGATCCCCGCCGGCAGCGTCTCGGTGAGCCATCGCGTGGCCGGATCCTCGGCGAAGAGCGCTCGGTCCTCCGCACTCCAAGCGAGCGTCTGCGGATCATCGAGAATGACCAGCCCCGTATTCCGGTCCACCGCCCCCAGGACGTCTTCGAACGACACCTTGAGATGTCGCTCGGAAAAGAGCGGCAGCTGCGCACCCATCAGCGTACCGACCTGTCGCGCGAAGGGACCGGCTGCATTGACACACACAGGCGCAGCAATTGTGACCGGCCCATCAGCAGGGGTCACCACGTGGACCTGAGCCACGCGCCCAGCCGCCGTCTCGACGGCCTCCACGCGCCCGGTCACCAGTTCCACGCCAGCGCGTCGCGCCTCCTCGAGCAGCGTCATTCCCAACTGCTGCCCGCTCAACCAGCCGCACCGTCGGGCGTGGAGGACCGCCACGAGATCATCAGCGAGAAAACCAAAATGCTCGCGGATCGCCGCCCGATCGACAAAGAGATCGGCCCCACTCGGATGATCGTCAAACCCCGTGTGCGCACTCGGACGATAGGCCGACGCGTCGCCCACCGACCGATACGTGCGCAGTGGCCCCGCACCTTGCGCATCGGCCTGCTCGGCATCGGCCAGGAATCGTGCCGCCGTCTCCGGGGACCGGGTCGCATAGACATAGCCACGGCGATTGAGCAAGAAGCGGTTCCCAGTCGAGCGCGCCCAATGCTCCAGCAGATCAATACTGCGATTCATGCACCGCACCATGGCGTCGTCTGGCCCAGGCCACCAATTGCGATACGCCTCCGTGGACTTATCGCTGGTGAGGGTCAGCGGCGGACGTTCATCGACCAGCACGACATCGCGAACCCCGTGGGTGACCGCGAGCGCATGCGCCACGGCAATGCCCGCGATGCCGGCGCCAACGACCACCACCTCCGCAGTGCGCGGCGTCACCGACCGCGCGCGCGACGGGCTTTCGCCGCCGCCTTGGCCTCTGCCTTGCGGCGCGCTACCGCTTCGGCCTCCGCGATCACCGCCTCGCGTGCGGCAATCTCCGTTTCACGGGCGAGCCAGGCGGCGCGGTCCCGCGCCTCGGCGACTCGGGTACGCGCCAGACTCTCCGCCTCACGCCACGCGGCCACCTTCGCATGGTCGCCACCCAGCAAGACGTCGGGGACGGGGACGTCACGAAAAATCGCCGGGCGCGTAAAGCTGGGCGCGCTAATACCGCGATCATAGAACGAATCGGTGCGCGCACTCTCGAGATCACTCATCGCGCCGGGGAGCAGACGCACCACGGCATCAATGATCGCGAGCGCCGCCGGCTCACCGCCACTCAGCACGAAATCACCCAGCGACAGCTCTTCGGTCGCGAGATGCGTGGCGACGCGCTCATCCACGTCCTTGTAGTGACCACAGAGGAGCGTCAGTTCCGTGCCGGCGGCAAAACGCATCGCGTCGGCATGCGAAAAGCGGCGACCGCGCGGGGAGAGCAGGACAATCGGCGCCACCGCGCCGACCGATTCCACCGCGTCAAAGAACGGTCCGGGCTGCATGACCATCCCCGGGCCACCGCCAAACGGATAATCGTCGACGGTGCGGTGCCGGTCGTGTGTAAAGTCGCGCAGGTCGAGGGGATGGTACGTCACGCTCCCCGCCGCCGCCGCCTTCGCCGGAATACTCAGGCGCAGCGGGCCCGCAAAAAAGTCCGGGAAGATGGTGACGATGTTGATGCGCAGCATGACTAGCCCAGCAA
>JBEIUK010000138.1:0-8041 GCA_040374415.1 Gemmatimonadaceae bacterium
CAACGGGCTCGCGTCGCAGGCCACCGATGTGATGCGCGGCTTCATTGCCCCCGGCGCGGACGCGGCCACGGTGGATACCACCATCTCGCGACACATCGACGTCGGGTCCGTCCAGCGGGCGGAAGCCGGCATGCTGACCTCGTGGGCGGGACTGGAGCTGTCGGTGGGCTTCGCGATGGATCGCGCCACCCGCGTCACGACGCAGACGCTCACGATCAATGAGCCAAGTGGTGTGATGGCGGGCGGCCGCATGATCGCCGCCCGCACGCTCCGCGCAGTACAACGTCGGGACATCGCCTCCGGTATCGCCTCACTCGGCTTTCACACCGGCCCGACCTCCTGGTTGATGTCGGTCACGGCGCCGATCGCCGCCTGGATCAGCAGTGATGGGCTGTCCCCCCGCCCCACCGTCGCCCCGGCGATCGCCTCGATCGCCATGGTACAGCCGGTGACGGATTGGCTTTCCATCGTTGGCGCAGCCTCCACGAACCGTGCCAGCGTTGGGTCGACCGCGCTACGCGATGACCTCGGCGCTGATCGGGGACGTCGCATGGCGCCGGTCGTGGCGATTGGTGTCCGTCTGGCTCGGCTCCCCTTCCTCTCGCGGAGCGACGATACCCCCAGCGGCATCCTGGGCTTCGAAAGCCGCACCATTGGGACCATCGACAGCACCACGGTGGATGCGTCGGTGGAGCGCCTCGGCGACGCGGTGGCGACTGAGCAGGATTCGCTCCGCGTCATCCTCTTCATCGAAGCGCCCAAGGCGGAGTCGATCGAGATGATGGGCGATGCCACCGCGTGGACGATCACCCGGATGACGCGGGTCTCCAAGGGTCGCTGGCGCGCTGAACTGCGGCTCACCCCCGGCGTCCACCGCATCGCCATTCGCGCCGATCGCGGCAAGTGGATGGCGCCGCCGAGTCTGCCGGTGGGCAATGATGACTATGGGACGCCGGTGGGGATGATGGTGGTGAACGCCGGGACCAAAGGCCGATAAGGCCAGGACGGCATCCACCGGTATTGCATGGCCAACGGGAACGACGAGCGCTTCGTCGTTCCCGTTGCTTATTTCGTCCCGCGCACCCGGATCACCTGCGTCGTGCTGTCGGTCACGCCACCGCCGGAGACGAGCAGCGTCAGCTGATACTGGCCATCGGGTACCTGCGGAAAGTTGAGCGTCAGGCTGCGCCCAGGCGCGCCATCCGGACGCCCGTTATCCGCGTACCGGATCGATACGGGCGTCACCGTCTTGCTCAGCCCAAGCGACGAGCCGAGTCGCTGCATGAATCCCGCGCCCAAGCGCGTCGCACGCACCGAGACCGACAACGGTGCTGACGGTGTCGATGGCCGGTACATCTCCCAGTACAACCCAATCGCTGTGCCGCTCTCAATCTCGAGTGAGCCATACGCCATCGTCGCGCTCCGCTCGAGTGACGGGGTGGCACTTGGATCACCACGTGTCAGGACGAGATAATCCGACAGCCGTGCGCCGGCAGGGAGCGGCTGCACCGTCGTGCGCACCCGCGTGGCGCGCTTGCCAGCCGGTGCCAGCACCTCAAGACTCGCCAGCATGGGCGTCGTCCCGAGTGGCACCAGGAGCGCCGCCGCCGCCGCCGCGCTGTCCTTGCGCACCTGTCGCGGGGCACGCCGATCCATCGCGTCGAGCGTCAGCGCGGCCGTATAGGGCGCCTTCCCCATCTCAAGATCCCGGATCAACCGATAACCGCCCGCGATCACCGTGCTATCCCCACGCCGAAAGCGCGCAAACTGATGCGGCAACGGGACGTAGCCGCGCGCATAGCGCGTGCTGTAGCGCATCCGCGCCTTGGGATTATTCAGATTCCAGTCGGTCGCCGTCGCGCCAATCGGGGTAGCCAGTGCTGCCGCCGACGGCATGAAGTCATAGCTCGGCGTCGGCTCATGCCCAATGACCTGCGGGGGACGTGGGTCGGCGACGCCACCGTTTTGGACGGACCACGCCTCTGGCCAGCCATAGCGCACCTGCGATTCCAGGATGTTGCGCCCGAAGCCCATGTCATAGGGAATGCGTCCCAGCGAATGCACGCGGGAAATCGTCCAGCGCGCAAACCATTCATTGCGCACGTCGTTGGCCGGCAACATCCAGAGCGGCTGCGCGAGCCGGAAGATGCGCGTGTTTTCCGCCTCCCGATTCGCGCAGGGGATCGCGGCATACGTGGTGCGTGACGTCGCCTCGAGCCACCACGACAGATCGGTCCACTCACAGCGCTGCACCACCGGCATGGATTCAAGGGCCCGCGTGAACGCGCGGGTGGCGGCGTCATGTCGGTTGGCCACATGCGCCGCGAAGCCTTCGAGTGCGGCACACCACCAGGTGGTGCCGGCGCATGCCGACGCCGCCTGGGCCGCGACCTCCAGCTGTCCGGCTTCCGCCGCGTAGCGGACGCGCATCGCGGCAATCCAGTCATCCGCTGGCTCGGCCGCCTGCGCGCGGGCGAGCGTCTGCAACAGCTCTAGCCGCTCGAGCTTGGCGTCGTTCCGTTCATCCGGCGGCGGTACGTCGCCGTTGTTGTTCCAGTAGCAGAGATTGCCACCAAAATCGACGTCGCAGCGCGCGTCGGCACCGCCGTTATAAAAGCGGAGCCCCGACCGGTGATTGCGCTCGAACACATCCTGCTGTGAGCGCGCCTGCGCGGCGATCGCGCTCAACCGGTCACGGTCACCACGCAGCGGATCTGGAGTGGCGATCGGCGGCGGCGTGGTATCCCGCGCACCCGCCTTGGGCGGCTGTTGCGCTGCGGCGGTGCCGAGCGGCAGCGCCGTGACCACCAGAAGTCCCGCAGACCACCACGTTATCAGGCGACGCATGAGCGGATCACTGGAAAGACGTGAAAAACAGAAGACCATGCCCGGGGATCGGCCACGGGCTCAGGCATCCGGTGGGAGATGCGGCCCCCGCAGTCGCACCGCCGCCTGCTTGGAGCGCATCCGGAGATTCAACATTTCCACGAGCACCGAGAAGGCCATCGCCCCGTAGGTGTACCCCTTGCTGATATGCTGCCCAAACCCCTCGGCCATCAGATTGGTCCCAATCAGCACGAGAAAGGCGAGCGCCAACATTTTGACCGTAGGGTGCCGGTCCACAAATGCGCTGATTGGCCCGGCGGCGAAGAGCATCACGCCAAGCGCGACGACGTTCGCGGCGATCATGATTGAGACATCATCCGCCATCCCGACCGCGGTGATCACGGAATCGAGGGAGAAGATGATGTCGATCACCATGATCTGGGCCACGGTGGCCCAGAGGGAGGTCGCGGCCTTCACGGCCGTCTCGCCCTCGTCGAGCCCTTCCAGCTTGTGATGGATTTCCTTGGTGGCCTTGGCGATCAGGAAGAGACCGCCCACCACCAAAATGAGATCCCGGCCAGAGAACGCGCGCCCCATCGCCGAAAGGAGCGGCTCCGTGAGCCGCATCACCCACGTGATGGAGAGCAGGAGCCCGACCCGGGTCAGGAAGGCGCCGGCGAGCCCAAAGGAGCGGGCGCGCGGCTGATCGGCCATCGGGAGCTTGCCGCTCAGGATGGAAATGAAGATGATGTTGTCGATGCCGAGGACCACCTCGAGCACCGACAGCGTGAGGAGCGACACCCACGCGTTGGGATCTGAAAGCCACGTCATGTCCTGAAGCTCGCATGGACGGGGCACGCTTGGCACCCCCGCTAGCTTACCCGCATGTCTGCCACGCCCCTACGCCCGGCGGTCGTCCTCCTCTCCGGCGGCCTCGATTCCACCACCGTGTTGGCGGTCGCCAAACGCGAGGGGTACACCCCGTATGCCATGACCTTCCAGTACGGGCAGCGGCACGGCTACGAGATTGAGGCGGCCCGCCGGGTCGCGGCGGCCCAGGGGGTCGCCCGCCATGTGGTCGTCGATATCGACCTCCGGCAATGGGGTGGATCGGCCCTCACCAGCGATACCGCCGTGCCGAAGGATCGGGACTTGTCGCAGCCGGACGAGGGGATCCCGGTCACCTATGTCCCCGCCCGAAATACGATCTTCCTGTCCTTTGCCTTGGCCTGGGCCGAGGTGGTGGAGGCGGATACGATTTTCATTGGCGTGAATGCGCTGGACTACTCCGGCTATCCGGACTGCCGCCCGGCGTTCATTCAAGCCTTTGCGGCGATGGCCAATCTGGCGACCCGCGCCGGCGTGGAAGGGACACAGCGCCTGACCATTCAGGCCCCGCTCCAGCACCTCACCAAGGCGGAGATTGTCGCGCTGGGGCAGTCCCTCGGCGTCGACTACAGCCTGACCACCAGCTGCTACGACCCGGCCGACGATGGCGCCTCGTGCGGCCGCTGTGATGCCTGTCAGCTCCGGCTCCGGGGGTTTGCCGCGAATGCCCTGACCGATCCCATTCGCTATCAGGGGTAAGGCACGATGACCTATACGGTGAAGGAGTGCTTTTACACCCTGCAGGGGGAGGGGGTGCAGGCGGGGCGCCCGGCGGTCTTCTGCCGTTTTGCTGGCTGCAATCTGTGGAGCGGACGGGAAGCAGATCGGTCGTCTGCGGTCTGTACCTTCTGCGATACCGACTTCGTGGGCGTTGGCCCGGACGGGGCGCGGTGTGCGACCCCGGAGGCGCTGGCAGCGCTGGTCCGGTCCCGGTGGCCGGCGGATGCGCCGGCTGATGTCCGCCCCTTCGTGGTCTGTACGGGGGGTGAACCGCTCCTCCAGCTCGACGAGGCGGCTTTGGCGGCCCTGCATGCCGCCGGTTTTGAGGTGGCGGTGGAAACGAACGGCACCCAGCCGGCTCCGAAGGGCCTGGACTGGATCTGCGTCAGCCCCAAGGCCGATGCCCCGTTGGCGCTCACGGCCGGCGACGAGCTCAAGCTCGTCTATCCCCAGCCGCTGGCCCCGCCGGAGCGCTTCGAGGGGATGGCGTTCCGCCATTTCCTGCTGCAACCCATGGACGGCCCGGACGCGGCCGCCAACACCCGGGCGGCGGTGGCGTACTGCCTGGCCCACCCCCGCTGGCGACTCTCCGTCCAGACCCACAAGGCCCTGGCGATCCGGTAGGCCGCCCCGGCACCCCTGGCCCCGGCCCCCTGGCCCGTCGGGCCGCTGAGGCTGGGTGGCGCGCCCTGAACCGTCGGGGTAATTTTCCCCTCCCGACCTGACAGGGTGTCATGGCTGGCCCTGCCAGCTGCCGATAGTCGTCTCCACCGTTCACGATCTCCGCTGTGTCCTCTGTGTTCTCTGCCCGCATGGCCCGTGTGATCACCAGCAGCGCGGTTGCGCTGTCGGTGGCCACGTCGCCGCTGCATGCGCAGAGCAGCTTGAAGGGGATCGAAGCGAAGAAGCCGTTCGCCGCGCTGAGCGCGTCGGCGGAATCGTTGGCGGACAGCATCGTGGCACGGGCCCGCGGACAGATTGGCACACGCTACAAGCTGGGCGGTGTCGCCGCGAACCGTGCGCTCGATTGCAGTGGCCTCGTGAAGGTCGTAATGAGCGCCCTCGATGTGGTGCTGCCGCGCACCGCCAAGCAGCAGGCCACGGTGGGCACCGCGATCCCCAAGGACTTGGCGGCGCTGAAGCCCGGCGACCTGCTCACCTTCGGTCGCGGCAAGAAGATCTCGCACATCGGGATCTATGTGGGCGAGGGGCGCATGGTCCATGCGAGCACCTCGAAGCGCCGCGTGATCGAGACGGCGTTGACCCCCCGCTCGTCGCTGATGCGGCAGTGGAAGGGGGCGCATCGCCTTCTCGACGACAAGACGGCCCACCTGCGCGACAGCCTCCTCGCTATTGCGGACACGCTGCGCTAAGGCGCAGCATATAGGGTGCGTGTAGTGGGCGTACGGTTTCGACCGTGCCCCGTCCCCCCTTCCCGTCTGAGGCTCGTCATGAACCACCCCCGTCGCCTGGCCGCGCATCTGCTGCCGCGGCTCTCTTTACTCCTGCTGCCAATCGCCGCGAGTGCGCCACTGCGTGCGCAATCCGCCGCCCCCGCCAATCGGCTCACGCTCGCCGATTACTTCAACTGGGAAGATGTGGCGGCGCCGGCGCTCTCCCCCGATGGCAGCCAGATTCTCTACACGCGCAACTGGATCGATCAGATCAACGATCGGCATGAGTCCTCCATTTGGCTCATGAATGCCGATGGCACAAAGAACCGCGTGCTGGTGAAGGGGTCCGGTGCGAAGTGGTCCCCCGATGGCTCACGCATCGCGTTCATTGCGCCCGGTGAACCGGGCGGCGCGCAGATTTGGGTGCGCTATATGGACGCTGAAGGGGCCACGACGCAGATCACGCGCCTGACGGAATCTCCGAGCGACATTGAATGGTCCCCCGATGGCCGCACTATCGCCTTTGGGATGCTGGTGCGTGGCACGGATCCGTGGCGCATTGCCATGCCGACCCCGCCGCGTGGCGCCAAGTGGACGGAGGCCCCGCGCGTGGTGACGTCGGTGAAGTATCGCGCCGATCGGCAGGGTTTCCTCGAAGATGGCGCGCGGCAACTGTTCACGGTGCCCGCCGACGGGGGGACGCCGCGGCAGATCACCACCGGACGCTGGCCGGCCAATGGCACGACCTGGATGCCGGACGGGAAGAGCCTCGTCTTCACGTCGCTCCGGACGGCCGACGCCGAGTACGCGTGGCGCGAGACGGAGATCTACAAAGTGGATGTCGCCTCCGGCGCGATCAGTGCGTTGACCACCCGCAAGGGCCCGGACAACAATCCGACGCCATCGCCGGATGGTGCGCGCATTGCCTACACGGGCTACGACAGCACGGACGCGACGTGGAAGGATGCGATCCTGTACGTCATGGACGCCAATGGGAAGAACCCCAAGCCACTCACCACGAAGCTTGATCGTTCGCCGAGCGGCTTGATCTGGGCGACGGATGGATCGGGGATCTACTTCACGGCGGAGAATGAAGGGAGCCGGCATCTGTACCGCGTGACGCTCGCCGGCGAGGTGACGCAGGTCACCAAGGGCATGCAGGTGCTGACAACGACGGATATCAGCCGCACCGGCGTGGCCGTTGGCGTGGCCTCAAGCCCGCTGAAGCCGAACGACGTCGTCTCCTTCGAGGTGAAGAACCCCACCCTGCGCCAGTTGACCGATGTCAATGGCGATGTGCTGTCGGGCAAGCAACTGGCCACGACGGAAGAGGTCTGGTACACCTCGGTCGGCGGCCAGCGCATTCAGGGGTGGATTGTGAAGCCGGCGGACTTCGATCCCAAGAAGAAGTATCCGCTGATGCTTGAGATCCACGGCGGTCCCCATTCGATGTACAACGTGGGCTTCAACTTCTCGCGGCAGGACCACGTGTCGAACGGCTACGTGCTGCTCTACACGAATCCGCGTGGTTCCACGGGCTACGGCTCGGCGTTCGGGAACGCGATTAAGAACGCGTACCCGGGCAAGGACTACGATGACCTGATGGCTGGCGTGGATACCGTCATCAACCGCGGCTACATCGACACGAACAAGCTGTACGTCTACGGTTGCTCCGGCGGCGGCGTGCTCACCGCATGGACCGTGGGCCACACGAATCGGTTTGCGGCGGCGGCGTCGATGTGCCCCGTGATTGACTGGATCAGCTTCGTGGGCATCACCGACGGGCAGAGCTGGTACTACAACTTTGCGAAGTTCCCGTGGGAAGATCCGAGCGAGCATCTGAAGCGCTCGCCGCTCATGTACGTGGGCAACGTGAAGACGCCGACGATGCTCATGACCGGGGTGAATGATCTGCGGACGCCGATGAGCCAGACGGAAGAGTTCTACGAAGCGCTCAAGATCCGGAAGGTGCCCACGGCGATGATCCGCTTCAACAATGAGTGGCACGGGACGTCGTCGACGCCCTCCAACTTCCTGCGCACGCAGCTGTATCTGCGCAGCTGGTTCGAGAAGTATCAGACGCCGCCGACCGCCACAACGGCGATGCAGGACAAGCAGTGATTCGGCGGGATCTGTTGCTGCGCGGGCGCGGGGCCGACATCGGCACCCGCGCCCCGCAGTGGCTGGTCCAATGCTGCGGCGCCGTCCTCGGC
>JBEIUK010000186.1:0-5918 GCA_040374415.1 Gemmatimonadaceae bacterium
CCCCTGCGCCGCCGCCCGCGCGACCTGCCGCTTGAGCACCCCGCGCGGATCGCCGGCGAAGGGCGTGCCATCGGGCATCGAGACGTCGCAGATCACCCGCCCCACGCGTGCCGAGGGATCGCCCCACGGAAAGAGCTGGAAGCTCGACAGGTCGGGGACGAGGAGCATGTCCGACTCTTCCACGCGCACGAACCCTTCAATGCTTGAGCCGTCGAAGAGGATGTCGCCGTTGAGCGCCTTCCGGAATTGCGACGACGGGATCTCGACGTTCTTGATGATCCCCAGGATGTCGGTGAACTGCAGCCGCAGAAACCGGACCTGATGGGCGTCCGCAAGCGCGAGAATGTCGTTCGCCGTGACACCACTCAGGTCGGTCGGAACGAGGGATCGGCTGGGAGCTGGCACTGGAGTGGAGAAAGGGGAGACGCCGCGCTGAATTGTAGCTAAGTTTTCCCGGACATGACTCCCTCGACCTCCTCTGCGTCCACCGGCGGCGGCTTTTGCGCCGCGTGTGGCTCGGCCCTCGCCCCCGGCGCCCGGTTCTGCCACCGGTGCGGCACCCCCTTTGGCCAAGGGCTCCCCACGCCGCGCCCCACCTCCGGCGGGGCGGCCAGCGCGCTCCCGTGGGGCGTCGCCTTCCTGGCGCTCCTCGCGCTCGTGGCGATGTTCGCCGGCAAGAACTTCGGCAAAGCCAAGGGTTCCAGCGTCGACGGATCGGCGAACGCGCTCCCGACCTCGGCCATGGACGGTCAGGCGGCCGCAGCGGGTGGGGCGGCGCCCTTTGCCGGCGGTGGTGGGGCCGGTGGGCCCGCCCCGAACATCGCCAACATGTCGCCGTCGGAGCGGGCGAGCCGCCTGTACGTGCGCGTGATGGAATACGCCGAGGCGGGGAAGGTGGACTCCGTGGCCACCTTTGCGCCGATGGTGCTGGCCGCGCATGAAATGATCCCCTCGCCCACCGCGGACGAGCGGTATCACTTCGGGCGGGTCGCCGAGGTGGTCGGCGCCGGCGAGATCGCGACGGCCCAGGCGGACACGATTCTGCAGCAGAGCCCGAAGTCGCTGCTGGGGCTCGTGCTGGCAGCGCGCGCGGCGCGCATGGGCAAGAACGACGCGGCGGCGAAGCGCTTTGACGCGCGGCTGCTGGCGGCGCTGACGGCGGAGCTGGCCACCGCCAACGAGGACTATCAGACCCATCGCGCCGAAATCGACCGCGCGGTCAAGGACGCGCGGGGCGAGAAGTAAGGCGGAGCGACCAGCGATGACCATCGCGCCAGGCGGGGTGGTCAGCATGCGGGAGACGGTGCTGGCCCAGGCCGCTCTCGCCCTCGCTGGGGCGGCCTCCTTTGAGGACGCCTTCGACCGCGTGGCGGAAGTGCTGATGGACGATCTGGGGGCGATCGGCTGTGCCGTGTTCAAGGCCAGCGGCGAGGGTGGGTCGGTCATCGTGACGCACCAGCGCGGCGCCGGGAGCGCGCCAGAGCGGCGGATCACGCACAAGGTGACCGCCAAGCGGGTGGCGCTGGTGATGCGCACTGGGGCCGCGATCTATCACGGCGACGTCAGCACCGTCCCCGACATGCTGGACGCGCATCATCTGGCGGTCTTCGGCCCGCTGGGGATTCGCGCCGTCTGTCTCCTGCCACTCGTGGCGGACGGCCCCGCTTTTGGCGCCCTCTCCGTCCGGTATCCGACGGTCCAGCGGTTCGATGCCGCCCAGCAGCAGCTGCTGATCGATATTGCGTCGCATCTCGCCATGGCGTGGCGACATCTCACCGAGCGCGACACGCTGGCCCGGCGCTCCGACCGGCTCGCGGCCCTGACCCGGGCGCAGTATCACCTGTCGCGGATCACCCAGGCGTCCGGCTTCCGCTCGGCGGTGGTGCGTGCGGTGCACGAGGTGATCCCGCATCAGTGGTGCGATGTGCTGACGGGGGCGCCCGAGGCACTGGTTCGGCTGACGCTCGGGACCGACGGCCATACCGTCCCCTTCCTGCCCCCCACGCCGGATGAGGTGCGGGTGGCCACGGAGACCGCCCGCTCCGGGATCTCCCGGATGGCGGTGCATCTTCAGGATACCCCCACGTCGACCCGTGAGTCGGCGGAGTTGTGCGTCGCCGCCCGCAGCGGGCGCGGCCCGTTGCTGGTGCTGCGCGTCGTCGCGGCGCAATCGGACGCCTTTGATCCGGAAGATCTGGAGCTGCTGACGCTCTTGGTCCGACAGGCGGCGACGGTGCTGGAAACCACGCGGCTCTTTCGGGTGCAGCGCACCCAACGGCGGCGGGCGGAGGGGAGTGCCGCGCTGGCTCGGGTGGTCCTGGAGGACCGTGGCCTCGTCGACGGCGCGCGCGCCTTGCTCGCGGTCCTCGACCGGGTCATCCCGTCCAGTGGGAAGGTCCTCGCCCTGCGTACCGCGACCGGGCTGGGCATTGAGGCGGTCGCCACGTCGGGGTCGCTGGCGTCCCCGACGCTGCCCCCCTACGCTATTGAGCACGCCATCATGCTGCTCGCCGGCCACGGACAGCCGCGGCAGGTGGCCTCCCTGCGAGAGGCGTCGCCCACGGGTGGGCCGACTCAGCTGCCCGATGAATGGGCCACGATCGTGCCCGTCATCGCCCGGGGGCGCCTGGTGGCGATGCTGGTGATCAGCACCCCACGCGGGGCACCGCTGCTCGGTCGGGAAGAGGCGACGCTCGCGCGTCTGATCAGTCCGCTCGCGCTGGCGGTGGATACCCTGCTCCGGCAGCGCGAAGAGCAGCTGAGTCACGAACGGGAGCATCTGCTCGCCTCCGCGATCATGACGATCGAGTTCCCGATCTTCATTCTCGATGCGACCCGCATTCGCTTTGCCAACGGCGCCGCGGCGCGCGAATACGGCTGGAGCAGCGTCGAACTCGCGCAGATGGCCTTCGAGGAGCTGATCGCCACGGAGCCGGGGGCAACGCCCGAGACCCCGGACAACATCGTCTCCGGGCTACGGGCGCATGCGCAGGCCGGGACCCGGATCCTGCATCAGCATCACCGCCGTCAGGATGGCACCGATTTCCCCGTGGCCATCACCGTCAGTGTCCTCCCGGCGACGAGCAGTGGACCCAGCGGGTACGTCGTCAGTACACGCAACATCGCCACCGATCGGCAGCTGGAAGAGCAGCTCCGTCAGACCGAAAAGCTGATCGCGTTGGGCGAATTGGTCAGCGGCGTGGCCCATGAGATCAACAACCCACTGACGGGGATCTCCGCCTTTGCCCAGTTGATGCTGGAAGACCCACTGGAGGGCGACCAGCGCGAGTCGGTCCAGCTGATCAAGCAGGAGGCTGATCGGGCGAGTGCGGTGATCAAAGATCTGATGCTTTTTGCTCGACGGTCGACGCCGACGGTGGGCCCCGTCCAGCTCAACGACCTGCTCGCGCAAACGCTCCGGCTCCGGGCCTACTCGATGCGGAACGCCGGGGTACAGGTGGTGCTGCACACGGATCCGGCGCTTCCCACGGTGGCCGGCGACCCCCAGAAGCTCCAACAGGTCTTCGTGAATCTGATCGGCAACGCCGAAGATGCGATGGTGGGCGCTCCCACGCGGGTGCTGACGATTCATACGGCCGTGGTGAACGGGAAGGTCCAGGTTCAGGTGATCGATACAGGCCGGGGGATTCCCGTTCACGTGCGGCCGCGCATCTTTGAGCCGTTCTTCACCACCAAACCCGCCGGCATGGGCACCGGCCTGGGGCTCAGCGCCAGCTATGGAATCATTCAGGCCCATGGCGGCGACATTGAGGTCAGCTCCGACGAAGGCGCTGGCACCACCATGACCGTTACCCTGCCCATCGTTGGGCTTTCCGCCGCGCCATGAGCGAACTGTCTCCTTCCGATCCATTAGTCGCCCTCGGTCAGGCCGCCGCCGCCGAGACGGATACCCTGCGGCAGGTGCTCGTCGTGGATGACGAGGCCACCATCCGTCTGGCGCTCAGTCGTTTCCTCGCCAAGCGGGATTTTCTGGTGGACACGGCCGACGGCGGGCAGGCCGCGCTCGGCGCCCTGGCCGGGAAGCGGTATGCGCTGATGCTCTGCGACCTGCGCATGCCCGGGATGACCGGGCTGGAGCTCGTGCCCAAGGCCCTTGAGGCGCAGCCGGATCTCGCGATCATCATGCTGACGGCGATCAACGACGCCAGCTCCGCGACTGAGGCGCTCTCGAAGGGGGCCTACGACTACCTCACCAAGCCGGTCGAGCTCACGGACCTGCAGTCCGCGGTGGAACGGGCCCTCGCCCGACGCACCGAGGCGATGAAGGGGCGAGCGATGGATCGCCTGATCCGGGAGGCCGTCGCCGCCCGCACGATCGAACTGGAGCGGGAGAAGCTCGCCCTGCGCGATCTCACCGTGAGCGTGGCGGAAACGCTCATCAACGCGATGGAAGCCAAGGATCTGTACCTCCGCGGCCACTCGCAGCGGGTGGCCGCCCTTGGCGCCGCGATCGCCGAGACGCTGGGCTATCCACTGCATGTGGTGGAACAGGTGCGGGTCGCCGGTCGGCTGCACGATGTCGGGAAGATCGGGATCCGCGAGAGCATCCTGAACAAGAATGGCCCGCTCACCCCGGACGAATTCGCGCACATCAAGGACCATGTGAAAATCGGGATGGACATCCTCGCGCCGCTGCAGCATCTGGGTGAATCGCTGGAGTTCATTCACGATCATCATGAGCATTGGGATGGCAGTGGCTATCCGCGCGGGCGGGTTGGCGACGCCATTTCCTTTGGGGGCCGGATCCTCACCGCCGCCGATTGTTTCGACGCCCTGACCTCACTGCGCGCCTATCGGGACCCGCTGTCGGCGGCGACCACGCTGGATTATTTGCGCACGCAGGTGGGGCGGCTGCTCGATCCCGCGATCTACGACGCCCTGGCCGAGGTGATCCGGCGCGGCGAGGTCCCGGGGATCCAGCGCCTCAGCTAGGCGCGGGGAAAATCGGCGTGCTACTTGACGGCACCACGCCGACCGAGTAAAAGGTCTAGCGAGCAGGACGCTCACGATTATGTGAGCGTTGCGGTGGCGCGTCCTACGCAGTCGCCGCCGGGTCCAGTCCAAATTGGGGAGGAGGCAGTCATGCCGCGCAGCGACGAAACGTCAGAGGCGATGCAGTTCATCATGCACGACGACGATATGGACGATCTTGGCGGGTACGGCCGGTCGTCCTACCATGACGAGGACGAGGACGACGGCTACGGTCTCCCCTCGGAGCAGGGTGAGAGCCTCTGGGACAGCGCGGACGAGGACGACGACGAGGACGACGACGAGGAAGAGGTCGACGGCTTCGACGATGACCTGATCGACGACGACGACGAGGACGACCTCTTCGGCAGCCGTCCGATGGTGCGTCGTGGCCCGGGCCGTCCGCCCAAGAACCCCGGCGCCCCCAAGCCCGCGCCGAAGCCCAAGGCCGCCCCGAAGGTTGAGGCCCCCAAGGTTGAGGCGCCGAAGGTCGAGGCGCCGGCCCCCGTCGTGGCCCCCGCGGTGAAGGCGCCGAAGGCGCCGAAGGCGGCCCCCGCGGCTGCTCCGGCTCCCGCCGCCAAGCCGGCGGCCAAGGCCCCGGCCAAGGCCCCGGCCAAGGCCCCGGCCAAGGCCCCGGCCAAGGCCCCGGCCAAGGCTCCGGCGAAGGCCCCGGCCAAGGCCCCGGCGAAGGCTCCGGCGAAGGCTCCGGCGAAGGCTCCGGCGAAGGCCCCGGCGAAGGCCCCGGCGAAGGCCGCCAAGCCCGCGCCGAAGAAGGCCGCTCCCGCCGTGAAGAAGGCCGCCAAGTCCGCGCCGAAGAAGGCCGCCGTGAAGAAAGCCGCCCCCAAGAAGGCCGCCCCGAAAAAGGCGACCGCGGTGAAGAAGGCCGCCCCGAAGAAGGCCGCCCCGAAGAAGGCCGCCCCGAAGAAGGC
>JBEIUK010000254.1:0-4019 GCA_040374415.1 Gemmatimonadaceae bacterium
CCCCCCCCCCCCCCCCGCCGTGCTTTTTGGGGGCCGAGTCGCTACGCTTCCTTGCATGTGGGCTGACTCCCTGCTCGCGCTCGAACGCGGGCATCTCTTGCGCCTCGCCCTCTGGGGCGGTGGCAGTGTGCTCTTTGGCACCGTCCTCCTCGCGTGGCTGACCTGGCGTCGCCTGCAGGCGACACTGCTGCAGCACTTCGCGATCCAAACGCTGGCGTGGGGCGCGGTGGATCTCGCGCTCTGTGCCTGGGGCTGGCGCGGTCTCGCGCTCCGGAACTATGCCGGCGCGCAGTCGCTGCTCAACTTCCTCTGGCTCAACACCGGCCTCGATATCGGCTACCTCATGGTGGGGCTCACGCTCGCCATCACCTGCACGCGACTCGGACCGCGTCCCGGCGGGATCGGTGCTGGCGCGGGGATCATTGTGCAGGGGCTTGCCCTCCTGCTGTTGGATGTGCGTCTCATTCTTCTGATTGGTCCGCTGCAGTAACCGCCTTCTCCGGATCGCCCGATTATGGAACCGGTCATTCCCGACCTGCGCCGCACCACGCGCGCTGACGCGTACGCCCGTCTCCTCGAAATGCAGCAGCTGTTGCTGCACGACTCCACCGATGCCATCGCCGGCATGGCCACGACGAGCGCATTGCTGCATCACGCCTTCGGGCACCTCTGGACCGGCTTCTATCGTGTCGTCGAACCCGGGGCGCTCCTGCGGGTGGGGCCCTATCAGGGATCGCTCGGCTGTCAGGAAATCCGCTTCGGCCGTGGAGTCTGCGGGACCGCCGCGGCGACGGCACAGACGGTGGTCGTGCCGGATGTCCACGCCTTCCCGGGACACATCGCCTGCGATGCGCGTTCGCAGAGCGAGATTGTCGTGCCCGTGTTCAATCGCGACGGCGAGCTCATGGCGGTGCTCGATATTGACTCGCCGGAGCCCAACGCCTTCGGCCCGGATGATCAGGCCGGATTGGAAGCGCTGGTGGCTTGGTTCACCGGAACGACGTAAGTTCCGAGTCCCGCTGCTTCCCCTCGAGGCCAACTCTGGGCATGACCGGTTATTCTGATCGCATCAATCACGCGCTGGCATTCGCGGCGAAGCATCACGACCAACAGGTCCGCAAGGGCACGCGGTCGCCGTATCTGACGCAGCCAGCAAATGTCGCGATCATTCTCACGCGGTATGCGTGCAATGAGGACGCCGTCGTCGCCGGGATTCTCCATGATGTCGTGGAGGATTGCCTGCGCGATGGCTGGACCGATGTCATGCTCACCGAGCGGATCGGCGAAAAGTTTGGGCACACCATGCTCGCCATGTTGCGGGCCGTGACCGAGCGACGCACGGATGATGACGGCATTGAAATGGCCGCCGACGATCGGAAGGACGATCTGCTGGCGCGGATGGCCGACGCGTCACCCGATGCCCTCTGGGTGGGCGCTGCTGATGCCGTGCATCAGGTCAACGCCATCCTGTCCGATTTGCGTCGCACGACCTTTCCGGAATCGGTGTGGGCGCGCTACCCCGCAGGGCGCGACGCCATGGTCCGCTGGTATCAGCGGGTGGCGTCACGCATGCACGAGGTGGGCTTCACGGCGCCCATCGTGGACGAACTCACCGCCGCGACGAATCAGCTCGCGGCGCTGTAAGTCCGGTTGACGTAGTCTTCGAGGATCACCAGGAACTCCTCGACAATCCGATCGCCCTTGAGCGTGGTGCGCAGCGCGCCGTCGACATACACCGGCGCCTTCGGCTCCTCGAAGGTCCCCGGGAGCGAAATGCCGATGTTGGCATGCTTCGATTCGCCGGGACCGTTCACCACGCATCCCATCACCGCGACCTTCATGTCGACGACGCCGGGACGGGTCGCGCGCCAGACCGGCATCTGTTCGCGCAGATAGCCCTGAATGTCCTCGGCCATGTGCTGGAAGAAGGTGCTCGTGGTGCGGCCGCAGCCGGGGCAGGCGGTGACCTGCGGTGCGAACGAGCGCAGCCCCAACGACTGCAGGATCTGCTGCGCCACAAAGACTTCTTCGCGCCGGTCGCCATTGGGCTTCGGCGTGAGTGACACGCGAATGGTGTCGCCAATCCCTTCGCTCAGGAGAATCGAGAGTGCGGCGGTCGAGGCGATGACGCCCTTGTTCCCCATCCCGGCTTCCGTGAGGCCAAGGTGCAGCGGATAGTCACAGCGGGCGGCGAGCCGCCGGTAGCACTCCACGAGATCGGCGACGACGGAGATTTTGGCGCTGACGATGATCTTGTCATGCCCCAGCCCGACTTCTTCCGCGAGGGCGGCGGAGCGCAGGGCGCTCTCCAGCATCGCGTCCATGTAGACGTCCTTCGCGTCGCGCGGGGTCGCGCTGGCGGCGTTGGCGTCCATCATGTCCGTGAGCAGATTTTGGTCGAGCGAGCCCCAGTTCACGCCAATGCGGACCGGCTTCCCATGATCGATCGCGGCCTGCACGATCGTGGTGAAGTTCGTGTCGCGGTGCTTCGTGCCGACGTTCCCCGGGTTGATGCGATACTTGTCGAGCGTCGCGGCGCACTCGGGGTACTTCGTGAGCAGCAGGTGCCCGTTGTAGTGGAAGTCCCCGATGATCGGGACATCGAGCCCGCGGTCCACGAGCCGCTGCCGGATTTCCGGGACCGCCTGGGCCGCCTCGTCGTTGTTGACCGTGATGCGCACCTTCTGCGATCCGGCTTCGTAAAGCGCCGCGACCTGGTCGGCCGTGGCGGCCGCGTCGGCGGTGTCCGTATTGGTCATGGACTGCACCACAATCGGATGTCCCGACCCAACGGGGACACCACGGACATGCGCAGTCACGGTGGAACGACGAGCAGTAAACGACACGGGAGGCCCTGTGGCTGGGGTATGCGGAAAAGGTAGCGCCAATCCGGGGCGTCGCCCAGATTTTTCGCATGACTGATACCCATTCGAAAGTTTCGGATCGCGCGGGTGCCACGGTCGGTGGCGGCGGCAACCTCTCGGCCCCGGCCAAACCGTCGCTCGCCAAGCGGCATTGGGGGAAGCTCACGCTCCTGGGGCTGCTCGGGCTCGGAGGCGGAGGCTTCGCGCTCTGGGCGGCGATCTCCCTCACGTGGAGCTACTCCAGCGGGGAACGCGCCGGGTATGTCCAGAAAATCTCCCGGAAGGGCTACGTTTGCAAAACGTGGGAAGGGACGCTCTACACGGACATCGCGAAGGGTTTCCGCTCGGACAGCTTCTCCTTCACGGTGCGGAGCGATTCGCTCGCCAAGGTGATTGAAGGGCTGGCCGGGAAGCGGGTGTCGGTGCACTACGAACAGCATCTGGGCGTCCCGACCTCCTGCTTCGGTGACACGCAGTACTTCCTCACTGGGATCCAGCGTATCGCCGAGTGAGTGCCGCGGTGGTTGTTGGGGGCGGGATCGCAGGGCTGGTCTGCGCCATGGAGCTGCACCGGGCCGGTCGCGCGGTGCTCGTGGTGGAGCGTGAGGCGGCGGTGGGTGGTCGGGTTCAGAGCACGCACCGGGACGGGCTCACGCTCGATCATGGCTTTCAGGTGCTCTTCACGGCGTACCCCACGCTGAACCGGTATCTCGATCAGGCGGCGTTGGCACTCCGTCCCTTTCAGCCGGCGGCGCACATTGTGCGCGACGGCCGCGCGGCGCTCATTGGCGATGCGCTTGCCGATCCCTCGCTGCTCTGGCCGACGTTGCGGGCGGGGCTCATTCCACTCGCCGATACGCTACGGCTGGCGGCCTTGCGCCGCTTTGCCCGCGGGCTGTCGATCGACGCCTGTTTTTCCGCCCCCTACGACGGGCTGTCCACGCGGGCCTTTCTCGAAGCGCGCGGCTTTTCGCGCGCGACGATCGACGGTTTCTTCGCGCCGTTTTACGGTGGCATTCTGCTCGATCGCTCGCTCACCACCAGCGCGTCGGTGCTGCTCTTCACCTTCCGCATGCTGGCGGAGGGGCGGACGGCGGTCCCGATGGCCGGGATGGGGGCGATCACGGCGCACCTCGCGGCGCAGCTGCCGGCGGG
>JBEIUK010000309.1:0-2566 GCA_040374415.1 Gemmatimonadaceae bacterium
CCCAACTGCATCGCGGCGAGCGCGATGGTGGCATGCATATGATCCGGCGTCGCGATCATCACGGCATCAATATCTTTCTGCTCGAGCATCTTCCGGAAATCGGCATACTTGGTCGCCTTCGCATAGGCCTGACCGAGCTGCACATTTTCCGGCGTGGGCTCCCCCTTGGCCGGCTTGAGCCGCGCGTTGAGCGCCCGCTCCACATACCCGAAGTCCACATCGCAGATGGCGACGATATTCTCGCTCAATACCTGCGACATGTTGCTCATCCCCATCCCGCCAATCCCCACCATGGCGATGTTGAGCTTCGAGCTCGGCGCCCGGTAACCGGGACCACCCAGCACCACGCGTGGCACGATCATGGCACCCATCGCGAGCGTGGCCGTGCTCGCCACAAAATCCCGGCGCGTGACAGCTTCAGACATTGGCAGATCGGGTAAGAGGAAACCGACAGGATGGCTCTATGCTACCGTCCGGTGCGGGAGGGCGCGAGGATGTACCCTTCGCGCCAGCTCCCCTCCAGGCGAATCGGTGGCGCGCCGGCAAAGTGCAGTGCTCCGGTCTGACCGGCCATCCACCAGGCCGGGGCAATCCCGCCGACAATCGCCTGCAACTGATCATGGGTCAGCGGCGACGCATGGGGGGCCATCGTGAGCGGGAGCGCCTCGGTGAGCCGCGTCACCGCCTCGAGCACCGCCTCCGGCCGGCAACGCGCCTTCCCCGCCAATGGCGTGAGGCCAAGCCCGCGCCATGCCGCCGTCGGAAAACTCTCCGTCACGCGACGCATCCCGGCGCGATGGTGCACTGGATCCCCCGGTGTTCCCGGGGCATCGGGGAGCAGCCAGCCGTCGGCGGTCAACGCTTCGAACAGGTCAATCGAGAGCCGGGTGAACGGGAGATAATTCCGCGGCTTGACCCCATCCGGGGGGAGGCCGGTCTTCCCGGGTGCCCGGAGCGCGCGTTCGGACAGCCGGGCGTGCGGCGAGTCGGTCTCGGGGGACCGCCAGCCGAGTGGGCCATCAATGGCCACACAGGGGAGTCCTTCCGTCGCGGTCACCGCCGAGATGAAGCTGACGAGCGCGGCGACGGTGGGGCGACCGGTCCCCGGGACGTCGATGACCGTGGCGTACAGGTGGCCATGCTCGTCGGCGCGGACGATCGCCGCACCGATATCACGATAGCTGGCGAGCGCGAGATCGATGGAGAGACAGCCGGGGTGCCCGTGGCTCATCGCCGATCGGCGGCGGTCCCCAGGAGGCGATTCGGCGTCACCCGCGCCGGGTCCCCGACGTATGCCCACCGGATGCGCGTCATGTATGTGGCCGCCGCGTTCCGGATGTCCAGTGGGGTGACCGCGCGAAGATCATCGACAAAGTGCGTGGCGCGGCGGAAGTCCCCCTGAAAGAGCTCCGCGCGGGCGAGCATGTTGGCCTGATCGGCGTTCGTTTCGTTGTCGAGGAAGTAGGTGACAATGAACTGCTGCACCAACCGTTCGAGCCCATCGGTGGTAATGAGCCCGTCCTTGAGCGATCGGATCTGCTCCTGCATGATCGCGAGCACCGCATCGGGCGAGGTGGTGGTGACGTACAGGCCACCCATTGCGATGGCGCGTTCCACAAAGGGCGCATTGACCGAGTAGGTCAGATTGCGCTTTGACCGGACTTCGGCGAAGAGGCGTCCCGACAGCACGGCACAGGCGAGGCGCAGCGCGGCAACGTCTTTGCTATTCGCCACCGGGCCCAGGAAATAGCCCTGCAGATAGTTGGTGGGGAGCGTGCGCTTGGCGACGACATACGCCGGTGCCGCAATCACTGGTGGGGTGGGGAGCGACCAGCTGTACGACCCGCGCGGTAACGTGCCGATCGTACGACGGACCAGCTGCTCGACGCGGGCCCGCGTGAGATTCCCCACAACCACGAGCCGCATCCGTGAGGTGACCAGCTGCTCGCTGCGATAGCGCCGCAGCTCCTCCACCGTGAGCGCCGTCAATGACGCCTCGGTCCCGATGGGATCGAGCGCGTACGGATGTCCGGTAAACATGATGCTGTCCGCGAGCACATCAAGGACCGCATCAGGGCTGTCGGTACGCTGGCGCACACCCGTCACGAACTGCTCGCGCACCAGCTCCACTTCGGCGGGGGCGAGTGTCGGCGCCATGAGGCGGTCGGCCAGAATCGCCCAGGTGGAATCGAAGTTCGCGACAGTGGAGCGCACGCCCACGGTGGTCCAATCCACCCCGGGGCTCACGCCAATCGCGCTGCCGAGCCGCGCCATCTTCGCGCGCAGCACGTCGCGCGGATACTTCGCCGTACCATGCTCCGTGGCTTCGAGCAGGAAGTTTTCGATCCCCTGCGTGGCCGGGGTGAGCTGCCGCACGCCACCGAGCAAATACAAGTTCGCGGCGACGACGTTGTTGGCGGTGACCCGTCGCAGAATGACCGGGATCCCCGCCACTTCGAACCGCATCGTCATCGAGTCGCCCATCACCGCAGGCGACTCCGGCTCCGCGGTCACCGCCGGCGTCTTTGCCGGCGCTTTCACCGGCGCTTTCGCCGGTGCTTTCGCC
>JBEIUK010000189.1:0-5615 GCA_040374415.1 Gemmatimonadaceae bacterium
CACCGCCATTGGCATGCGTGCCGGTCGTTTCGACGTCCACCACCGCAAACGGCTGCGCGAGCAGCGTCAGCGCCGGCTCGCCTTCGTCTATCACGCCACTGGCCGACGCGCCACTGGCCGACGCGCCACTGGCCGACGCGCCACTGGCCGACGCGCCACTGGCCGACGCGCCACTGGACAACGCGCCCTTGGTACCAGGCGCCGATCGCGCCGGCGCGGAACCAGTGGAGGTGATGACGGTGCCCGTGGGTCCGGTCCGTGCAGGGGTGGAGGCCATGGGCGGCAAGTTAACCAGGGGACCTTGCTGGTAAATCGCGCGCGCCCTTTCTAAGTTTGTGAAGAATTTCACAAGCCTGCCCCCTGTGAAGCGCATCGCCGAATCCACCGTCCGCCGCCTCTCCATCTACCTCCGCTATCTGGAGGATCTGGACACCCGTGGCCAACAGACCGCCTCGAGCGACGAACTTGCGCATCTGTGCGGCACCACGCCGGCGCAGGTGCGGAAGGATTTGTCGTTCTTCGGGTCGTTTGGGAAACGGGGGCTGGGGTACCCGGTGCACGAGCTCCTCGACCACCTGCGCGAAATCCTCGGGCTCGGTCGGGAGTGGAAGGTGTTCATTCTTGGCGCCGGGAAGATTGGCGCGGCGCTCGCGAACTATCGCGGCTTTCAACAGCACGGCTTTGAAGTGGCCGGCGTCTACGACAAGAACCCGGAAAAGATCGGTCAGCCCTGGGGGGGCGCGGCCGTTCTCGACATCGCGCGGTTCACGCAGGATGTCCGCGGCCATGAGGCCGTGATCGCGGTCCTCGCCATCCCGCCCGACGAAGCGCAGGCGGTGGCGGAACTCGCCGTACAGGCCGGCGTGCGGGCCATTCTGAACTTCGCCCCGGTACAGATCACCGTCCCCTCACATGTCTCGGTGAAGTCCGTCAACATGGCGCTGGAACTCGAAGGGCTCGCCTTCGCCGTGACGAACGGCGTTACGCACCAAGATCTGGCGTAGCCGCGTCATCGGCCGCGTCATCGGCCGCGTCGTCGGCCGTGGGGTCGCTCAGGCCACGCTCGTGGAGGGCGTGAACGAGCCGAGCGAAATCCTCCGGACTGAGCACTTCGGGACGCGCCGTGGGCGAGAGCGCACAGGCCTCCACCAGCGCGGTCACCACCTCCGCATCGAGCGCGGTCAGCGTGCGCAGGACGCGCACCAACTGCTTGCGGCGCAGGCCAAAGGCCCCCTGCACCAGCGTCCGGAACCGGCGTTCCAGTGACGGCTCGATCACCGGGGCCGTCCGCGGCATAATGCGCACGACCGCCGAATCGACCGCTGGGGCCGGATTGAAGGCGCTGGGGGGCACGCGACGGACCAGTTCGACCGTGGCCACCGCCTGCACATTCACGGACAGCGCCCCGTATTCCTTCCCACCAGGCGGCGCGGCCATCCGTTCGGCCACCTCAAGCTGGACGAGATAGACCGCGCGCTCTGGACGCGGCACCGCCAGCGCATGAAAGAGAATCGGGGTCGTGATGTAGTACGGGACGTTCCCCACCAATACGTAGGGCCCACCCGCCAGGGCGGCGAGGTCCACCGTGAGGACATCCGCCTCAACGATCTCAACGGACGGCCGATCGCGATACCGATCGCGCAACATGGCCACGAGATCCCGATCGACTTCAATCGCGATCACACGCGCGGCGCGCTCCACCAAGCGATCGGTGAGGACGCCGCGCCCCGGACCGATTTCAATGACCGTGCGATCACCGATCGGGCCCAACGCCTCCACGATGGCGTCGAGGGTCTTGGAATCCTTGAGGAAATGCTGCCCGAAGCGCTTGCGCGGTGCCGGCAGCCGAGCGGACGAACGCGGCAAGGTCATACGGGACGGTCCACGATCACGAGGGCAAGATCATCGCTCAGCGGCATACCACGCGTGTGCTGCTGCACCACCTGCAGCACCCGATCCAACATCGCCTCGAGATCCGGGGCTGACGCCGCCTCCTGCACGATCTGCAGGACCCGGGCTTCGCCGATCCGGCGATTATACGCGTCCCGGGCATCGGCAAGACCGTCGGTAAACATCACCAAGCGATCCGTGGGATTCCAGCGCATGACGCATTCTTCAAGGGGCATCTCGCCAAATCCCAACGGCGGGGCGATCGCGCCCAGCCGGGTGAGCTCGCCATCGGCCCCTAAACGGAAGGCATGGGGATGTCCGGCGTTGGCATAGCGCAATTCCCCGGCGCGACTGTCGATCACCGCGTAGCAGAGACTGAGCGACATGTCCGTGGACGCGAGCTCCAGGGCCAACGACTGTTGCACCGCGTGCACGGCCACCGACGGATCATAGGCGGACTGCACATGAATACCGGCCGCGCTGAGCGCGAGCGCCATGACCAAGGCCGCGGGATAGCCATGCCCGGAGACATCCCCAATGAGCACCCCGGTGCGATGCTGATCGAGACGCGCGAGCAGATAGAAGTCGCCGCCCACACTCTCGGCCGGCATGACACGTGCGGCAGCCCGTGCCTCGGGGGCCACCACCGTTGGGCGTGAGAGCAACCGCAACTGCAGGTCGTGGGCCAATCGCATCTCGCGCGTGAGATGCTCTCGCTCCACGGCAGCCCGCAGCAGCGCAGCGTTCTCGACAGCGGCGCCCAGCTGACGCCCGACCGCGCTCGCGAGTGATCGATCACCCGCACTAAACGGCGGCGCACCGGCGGCGCGGCTCAGCACGACGACACCGAGGGGGACCAGCCCCGGTGCATCCATGCGGGTCGAGGGCACGGCATAGGTCCCGGTAATCCGAAGGCCCAGCATGGGACGCGTGACCGGCACGGCGAGGAGCGCCTCGCCGCGCGGCGCGAGCACCGGATCGGCGAGCCGCGCGCTGTCCCCTTCGTCGGTGCGCAATGCCACCGCTTGGAAACTCCGGATCGCGATATGGGCAGGATGGTCGAAGGGGATCGCCGGATACGGGTGTGCCGCCAGCCCAACGGACGACACCGGTTCCAGCAGCCCCTGTTCTGGCCGCGCGCGCAGGAAGACGGCGCGATGCGCGCCGAGTGGGCCCGAAAGCTCCTGCAGCACGGACTCCGCGACGTTCTCGACACTGGTGGCCCCGCCAAGTGTTTCACTGATGGCGTACAACATGGCCAACTCCGCCCCGCGCTCCTGCTCCGCCTGAACCGCCCGATCCCGAGCGGCGGCCATACGTTTCACGATCGGAATGATCGCCTGCAGCAGGCGATCACTATCGCCCGTGATCCCCGGTTCGACGAGGAGCCACCCGACACTGTTGCCGGTGGTGATCAGATGGGACTGCAACGCCTGCGTCCGTGCCCATTCCGGCACATCCCACGCCAACACCCCGATCTCGGTCCGGGCCGCGAAGTCCGGAGGCGAGGCGCCTAGCAGCTGGGGTGCCGATGACGGGTCGCGCCGCTCCCATACCGCCGCTGCCCGCCCAGTGGCTTCGTGAAACGCCGCCACCAGCGGGGCGACGTCTCTCATGAACGCCGCAGTTGCAATCGCAACGTGTGGCCGTCCTGCTGCGGCACCACCACGCTTTCCACGTGGTCCATGAGGGCCCGCATCAAAAAGACGCCACGACCATCCTCGCGATCCAGCCAATTGGCTGATCCGGGCCCTTCCGTACAGCGATCGAGGTCGAAGCCCGTGCCGCTATCGTGGACGGCGATGTGCAGGGTGTCGGCCGCGATCTCCACACGCAGCTGCACGGACGCATCGGACGCGCCACACTGAATGGCATTCGCGAGCGCCTCGGTGAGCGCCACCGGGACCTGCAGCGCGCACTGCCGCGCCGAAAATCCCGCGGCCTCGCACATCCGCTGCACCATCTGCACGACAGGGCCGATCGCCTGCACATCCGCGGCCAGCGTCCACTCGCGCACCAAATCGTCGGACGCCGTCCGCTCGACGCGCGCGCCGCGCATCGGGGTGGGCATGGCCTTCAGGCGCCAGCCATCGCATCATCCCGCGATGCGAACTGCGGAAAGATGGCATCGAGGCGGGTGAGCTCGAAGAGCGACCACAGATCGGCATTGAGGGCACAGAGGCGGAGATCACCACCGACCTCGCGCAGCCGCTTGCTCAGGGAGACGAGGGCACCAAGCCCGGAGCTGTCGATGAACGTGGCGCGTGCGCAATCCACGATCACCAGCCGCACCCCCTGCCCCACGGCCTGGAGGACGGCATCCTTCAATGCCTGCCGATTGCCGATATCCAGCTGCCCCTCCAATTCCACGAGGAGGCGGTCATCGGTCTGGCTCAGGGTATGGCTCATAAACTCACAGGTGACGGGCACGGCACACGGCAGGTCGACCCCGTTGGTCGATCGCCCGCCGGCCGTGCGCAGGTTCAGCGCGGTGCGTCGGCCGCCTGCAAGGCCGTGATCGCCGCGACATGTACAATGTCGTCTGCCGTAGCCCCGCGGGACAAGTCGCTGCAGGGGCGGGCCAACCCCTGAAGAATCGGCCCCACCGCGGTAGCCCGGGCCAGCCGCTGCACCAGCTTGTAGCTGATGTTGCCGGCATCGAGCGACGGGAACACCAGCACGTTCGCGGTGCCGGCCGTTGCATCACCGGGCGCCTTCCGCGCCGCAACGTCTGCCATCAGCGCCGCATCCCCCTGGAGCTCGCCCGACACCGCTAAGTCCGGGACCTCGGCGGCCAACAGGGCCAGCGCCTCACGCACCCGATTGATTGACGGGCCATCCGCGCTCCCCAAGGTGCTGTACGACAACAGGGCCACCCGGGGGGTATCCCCGACAATGCGTCGACGATCCCGTGCCGCTGCAATGGCGATGTCGGCGAGCTGCCGTGCACTGGGCTCTGGGACCACGGCGCAATCGGTGAAGGTCAGCACTTCGGCGTCGTCGCTCCGGAATGGTGGCACACTCATGTAGAACGCCGACGACACCGTTCGGACCCCGTGGGCGGCTCCCACGGTCCAGAGCGCAGCGCGTAGCACCTCTGCGGTCGTGTGCACCGCGCCGGCCACGCAGCCGTCGGCATCGCCGAGCGCCACGAGTGCGTCCGCGAAGTACAGCGGTTCACTGGCCAATCGCACCGCATCCGTGGGCGTCAGGCCACGCGTGCCACGCCGGGCCAAGAGGTGGGCCACGACGGCCGCATGGCGGGCATCGGCGCGGGCATCGACCACGGTCACACCGGGCGGCGGCGTGACCGTCGCGCCGTCGGCCACGACCAACACCGGCCGCACAATCCCTTCAGCGGCAAGCGTGGTGACGGCGGCCAGGGTCCGCGGATCGGTGGCTTCCGGAAAGACGATGGTCCGAGCCGCCGCCCGGGCCCGGGCGTGGACCGTGTCGAGAAATGAGGCGCGGGTCGACCCGCTGGGCGTCGTCGGTGCCGCGCGATCGCTCACCGCGAAAACCGCTCCGCGAGCGCGGCCGCCACCGTCGGGTGCACATGCGGCGAGACGTCGCCACCAAAGCGGGCGACTTCGCGGATCAAGCTGGAGGAGATGTAGGTCGTATCGAACGACGGCGCCATGAAGACCGTCTCCATCCCTTCGGACAGGTTCCGGTTCATCAGCGCCATCTGCATCTCATATTCGAAATCGCTCACGGCCCGCAGC
>JBEIUK010000194.1:0-5422 GCA_040374415.1 Gemmatimonadaceae bacterium
GCGCGGCACGGTCGAGATGGTGTCGTGGACGAATGCTGATGGCGTCCCATTGCGTGGCCTGCTCTACAAGCCCGAGAACTTCGATCCGTCGAAGCAGTGGCCGATGGTGGTGTACTACTACGAGAAGCTCACCGACGGGATCCACAACTACGTCGCGCCCACCGGACGGAATGTGGTCAATCCGATGGTGTACAACGCGCAGGGCTATCTCGTCTTTGAGCCGGATATCGTCTACACCGACGGCCAGCCGGGGCCGAGTGCTGCCAAGGCGATTCTGCCTGGCGTGCAGGCGCTGATTGCGAAGGGCTTTGTGGATCCGAAGCGTATCGGGATTACGGGCCAGTCGTGGGGCGGCTACCAGACGGCGTATCTGATCACCGTGACGAACATGTTTGCGGCCGCGGTGCCAAATGCTACGGTGGTGAACATGACGAGTGCGTACGGCGGGATCCGCTGGGGCTCGGGGCTCGCGCGCACCTTCCAGTACGAGCACACGCAGAGCCGCATTGGTGGATCGCTCTGGCAGTATCCGGAGCGATTCATTGAAAATTCGCCGCTCTTCCGGCTGGACCGGGTCACGACGCCGGTGCTCTTCATGGCCAACGACGCCGACGGCGCCGTGCCCTGGTATCAGGGGATCGAGTTCTACGTGGCGATGCGCCGCCTGCAGAAGGAGGCCTACATGGTCGTGTACAACGGGGACGACCATAACCCGGTGAAGCGGGCTAACCAGAAGGACATCGACCAGAAGATGCTGGATTTCTTCGGCACGAAACTTTTAGGGGCGCCGGCTCCGTCATGGATGGTGCGTGGCATTCCGTTCCTGGAGAAGGGGCGGGACCAGCTGCGCTCCACCACGACTTCCGGCACCCCAGCGGTGCGCGGGCCAGGAGGCAATTGATGGCGTCGGATATCATCGACTACCAGATCATCGGTGGTGACTTGCAGGCGGTCATTATCACGCTGGACCCCGGCGAAGCGGTGTTCGCCGAGGCCGGCGCGATGATGTACATGCGCGAAGGGATCACCATGGCGACCACGCTCGATCCCAACGCGCGGGCGGGCTCGTTCTTCGACAAGCTGGTGGGTGCCGGCAAGCGGGTGCTCGCGGGTGACTCGTTCTTTGTCACGTTGTTCGGGAACGAGGGGACGCGCCGGACGGATGTGGCATTTGCCGCGCCGTACCCGGGGCGGATCGTGCCGCTGAACCTCGCCGATTGGGGTGGGAAGGTGATGGCGCAGAAGAACAGCTTCCTCTGCGCCGCCCGCGGGACCGATATCTCGGTGGCCTTCACCCGGCGGTTTGGGGTCGGGTTCTTTGGCGGGGAAGGGTTCATCCTCCAGCAGCTCACCGGCGACGGGCTGGCCTTCTTGCACGCCTCCGGGACGCTGCAGGTGATCGATCTGGCACCCGGCGAGGTGCTCCGGGTCGACACCGGCTGTCTGGTGGCCTTTCAGCCCTCGGTGGACTACGACATCCAGCAGGTCCCGGGGATCAAGACGGCGCTGTTTGGGGGCGAAGGGCTCTTCTTCGTGCGGCTGACCGGACCCGGGCGGGTCATTCTCCAAACGCTCCCGTTCTCCCGGCTGGCCGACCGGATCATTGCCGCGTCGCCGCGCGCTGGCGGGCGGAGCCGTGAAGAGGGCTCCATCCTCGGGGGATTGGGGAGCCTCCTCGACGGGGATAATTGATACGGAGGTGGGGGGAGGTGGCCGCTCCCCCCACACCCTCTTATCCCCTAGCTTTGCTCTCCATGGCTACTCGCTCACTTCCAGATCTTGCCCCGCCGGCTCCCCCGGTGTGGGATATCAACGCCGCGCGCGCCCTCTACAATGTGGATGGGTGGGGCGCTGGCTATTTCGACGTCAATCCCCGGGGGCACGTGATCGTGCGCCCCGATCCGGATCGCCCCGACCTGTCGGTCGATCTCAAAGACCTCGCGCTCGATCTGGAAGCGCAGGGGATCCAGCTGCCGGTGCTGCTCCGTTTTTCGGACATCCTCCGGTCGCGCATTGAAACGCTGAGTGAGCGGTTTGATGCCGCGATTCGCGAGTTCGAGTACACGGGCGCGTACACCACGGTCTACCCGATCAAGGTCAATCAGCAGCGGCACGTGGTGGAGGAGATCGTGCGCTTCGGGAAGACGCATGGCGTCGGCCTCGAGTGCGGCTCCAAGCCTGAACTGCAGGCCGTGCTCGGCCTGTCAGAGTCCACGGAGCAGCTGATCGTCTGCAATGGCTACAAAGACCACGAGTTCATGCGGCTCGCGCTCATGGGGCAGCGCCTTGGGCATCGCGTGTTCATCGTGATCGAACAGTTGAGCGAGCTGGATGTGCTCCTCGACGTAGCCGACGAGCTGGGGGTCACGCCAAAGTGTGGCGTGCGCATCAAGGTCTCGAGCGAAGGGGCCGGTCGCTGGGCGCAGAGCGGTGGCGAGAAGAGCAAGTTCGGCCTCAGTTCCGCCGAACTCATCAAGCTCATCGACCGGTTGCAGGCGTCGGGACGGTTGGATCTGCTCAAGCTGATCCACTTCCATCTCGGCAGCCAGATCACCGATATCCGCTTCATCAAGTCCGGGCTGCAGGAGGTCGCGCGGTTCTACCTGGAGCTGCGCCGACTGGGGGTGGACATCACGCACGTCGACGTGGGTGGTGGCCTCGGCATCGATTACGACGGCACCAACTCCACGCACAACGCGAGTGTGAATTACACGCTGCAGGAGTATGCCAATGACGTGATCTACACGATCGCCGAGGCGTGCCGTGAGGCCGAGCTGCCGATGCCGCACATCATCAGCGAATCCGGGCGCGCGTTGACGGCGCACCATGCGCTGCTGCTGGTGAAGGTTATCGACGTGGAGTCGCAGGCCGAGCAGCCGATCCCGCCGCTCGACGATGACGAACATTCGTTGTTGCACGAGATGCACGAAGACTGGAAGACCATTACCGAGCGGAGCGCGAAGCCCCGCAAGGTGCTGGAGGTCTTTCACGATGCCTCGTTCGATAAGGAACGCGCCCGGCAGTACTTCAACAGCGGGGTGTTGGATCTCCGTGGTCTGGCGAAGGCGGAGGTGCTCTGGCTGGCCACGATGAATGCGATTCGTCGCATTTGCGTGGCCGACCCGGATACGTATGAGGACATCCTGCCGGAGCTCGAGTCCACGCTGGTCGATCGCTACTTCTGCAACTTCTCCCTCTTCCAGTCGCTCCCGGACAGCTGGGCCATTGATCAGCTCTTCCCGATCATGCCGATTCATCGGCTGGCGGAGGAACCGACGCGATTGGGGACGCTGCAGGACGTCACCTGCGATTCCGACGGGAAGATCGATCGCTTCGTTGGTGGCAAGGAAGGGCGCCCCAGCCTGGAGCTGCATGAGTTCCGTGATGGGGAGGATTACATCCTTGGGATCTTCCTGACGGGCGCCTATCAGGAAATTCTGGGGGATCTGCATAATCTCTTCGGAGACACCAACGCGGTGCATGTGCGGATCAACGAGCAGGGCGCCTGCGAGATTACTGATCTGGTGGAGGGCGACACGGTGACCGAAGTGCTGAACTACGTCCAGTTCGGTGCGTCGCAGCTGTTGGCGACCTTCCGTCGCAAGGTGAATGCGGCGCAGGGGCTGTCGCGGGAAGACGCGAACGCCTTCATCGCGGATTACATCGCGGGGTTGGAAGGGTATACGTATCTCGAAGGTGAGGCGGCGCGCTGATCCCAGCGCGCCCTGCGGTTCACACCGGACACGCCACCTACTTCCCGGAGTTACCAAATGTCTGGATCTGACGACAGCACCACGGCGACGCCTGCCAAGAGCGGTGGGTTGTTTGACGATTTACTGGAGATCTTCACGTCGCCGGCGGCGGTCTTTGACCGCTCCCGGCAGCGTTCCCCCTGGGGCTATGCGCTCGTGATGGCGTTGCTCACGCTGGTGTTGGTCTATGCGACCAAGAACCTGGTGATGCCGTGGATGGATGCGCAGACGGATGTGGCGCTCAAGATTGCGGCCGCGAAGGGGAAGCCAATCCCGGAGGCCGCCGTCGGGCAGATGCGTAGGTTCTCCGAGTGGGGGCTGATCATCGGGGCACCGGTGGCCACCCTCGCGGGACCGTTCATCAGCGCGATCTTCCTGTGGTTCGGGGCAAAGCTCGCGAAAGCCTCGCTGGGGTATCGGCAGGCGGCGTTTGTGGCGGCGCTGGCGGGCGTCCCCAAGGTGCTGGCGCTGCTGGTCATGGCGGCGCTGGCGTTGGTACTGCCTGCCGCCGATGCTCGCGGCATGGCGGATCTGGCGTTGGGCGCGTCCCGATTTGTGGACCCGGTGACTACGTCACCCGTCCTGCTCGGGTTGCTCGGCCTCATCGATGTGTTCCGTCTCTGGGAACTCGCACTCACCGCGATCGGTATCGCTGCGGTGGCCCGCGTCTCCCGCGGCACGGGGTGGGCCGTGGCCCTGATCGGGCTCGCCTGCGGCGCCATCCTGCAATTGATCCCAGCCGCCCTGTTTTAACAGCGTCGCGCTCAGAGCGTCGCGCGCACAGCGTCGCGCCATCGACGCGTGACAGGGGAATGGAACACAAAGACGGGCCCGGCGGTAACTCCGCCGGGCCCGTCTTTGTGTCTGGAACGGTGACGGTTAGCGCGCCGCGTAACGCGCCGCGACGGCCGACCAGTTCACCACGTTCCAGAACGCGCCGAGGTAGTCCGCGCGACGATTCTGGTACTTGAGATAGTACGCATGCTCCCACACGTCCGCGCCGAGGAGGGCGTGCTTCCCTTCCATGAGCGGATTGTCCTGATTCGGCGTGCTCATGATGGAGAGGGCACCGTTCGTGGACACGAGCCACGCCCAGCCGGAGCCAAAGCGCCCCATGCCGGCGGCCTGGAACTGCTCCTTGAATGCCGCAAACGATCCAAACGCCGACGTGATCGCCTCGGCGAGGGCCCCGGTCGGCTCACCACCCGCATGCGGCGCCATCAGCTCCCAGAACAGCGAGTGGTTCCAGTGGCCACCGCCATTGTTGCGCACGGCGGTGCGCACCGCTTCCGGCACCTCGTTGATGCGACGGCAGAGATCATCGAGCGACCAGGAGGCGAGCTCCGGCGCCTTCTCGATGGCGGCGTTCAGGTTGGTGACATACGCCTGATGATGCTTGCCATGATGGATCTGCATGGTAAGTGTATCGATGTGTGGTTCGAGCGCGTCGTGCGCGTACGGAAGGGGAGCGAGTGTAAATGGCATATCAATATTTTTTAGGATGATACAAAGGTACTACGACCAGAGACGTTCAACGTTTTTGTTGAAAGAAATCCTTCATCAACCGGGCTCCCTCTTCGGCGCAGCATCCACTCGTTAGTTGGGTGCTTTTATGAAAAGGCCAGCGGTCGCCCGCTACTTTTCGATATCCATTCTTAACGTCGTCGGCC
>JBEIUK010000221.1:0-4818 GCA_040374415.1 Gemmatimonadaceae bacterium
CCGGTCCGCCGCCCATACGGCGATACCAGACACGGCCACCGGGGACGGTGAGAAAACCGGCGGTGTCGGCGGCGGGGGTCGCGTGCGTGTGCGTGGCGCGCGTGTGCGTGGCGCGCGCCTGCGAGTCGTGTGCGTTGGTGCCGATTGCGGTGGCGGTGTTCGCGGCGAGGGACAGGAGTGCCAGGATGCACAGGCCCAGTGCAGGCACGAGCACCCGCCAGCGCGTCCGAGCGGTGTGTGGTGGGTAGGCGTTCATGGCGTTGGCTCGGGGACGCGGTAGCGGAGTTCGACGGCTTGGATCGCCTCGTGCACGGGGCGGACATCCCCGGAGACGAAGCGGACGTCAGCCCCGGGGATCGCCGGTAACGCACGATGTGTGAAGACCCACGTGGGTTGTGTGTCCAGCCAGGCGACCGAATCGTCTTCGGTGGCGAGGAAGCCATCGAGCGATGCGGCGACGTAGTAGTGCGTGCGCATGCGCTCAGCGCCCGGCGGTGTGGTTTGGTGCCGTAGACAGCGGGTCCGGCCACGCGGGCAGCGCCACCCGCTCCCACGCATCGAGCTGGCGGACATCGACCGCCATCCGCCCGTCCGGCCCCGGCGGCACGAACATGTTCTGGAAGCGCGCCCCCCATACGACTTCCTCACAGCGGTACGACGTGCGGGTGTGCACCTGCTGCTGGAAGGTGTCGTCGAGCCCGGCGGCGATGATCAGGAATTCCACTTCGCGCGCCCGCATGGTCGCTTCATCCATCCCCCAGAGCGGACTGGTCTCGGTGATCGGATGCACCAGCGTCCACGACAGCGGCAGGAACTCGACCTGGTGCCGATCGAGGGTCAGGCGATCAAAGTGGCGCCCCATCCCAACCGTTGTTCCGTCGAGTGAGCTCACGATCACGCGAATGTTCAGGTCGAGAATTTCATTCGGGCGCGAATTCACCAGCCGGAACATGAGTGCCCGACCGCCACGGAACGGCGCGATCACCATCTCCCGGCTGAAGCGAAGCGCCGCCGTCGGGCGCGCGAACCGCGCAAAGACCATCCCCGTGGCCAAGGCCTGCATGACCAACGCCACCAGCGATTCGAGCACCATGATGAGATGCGCGGGCACGCCAACCGGGGCGATCTCGCCGTAGCCAATCGTCGCAAAGGTCTCGACGCTGAAGAAGAAGGCGCGCCAGAAGTCACCGCCCATTTGTCGCGGCGCGACCCCCACGAGGGCATCGGCACCGCAGGCGAGAAAGAGCAGCGCGAAGGCGACGTTCGCGGCAAGATACACGACGCTCAAGGCGCCAAGAAACCGCGGCCAGGTCGCTGAGAGCGCGAGGTGATAGAGCTCCTGGGACTCGAGCCAGCCGAGCCCGATGCGGAGCGAGTTGAAGGTGCCGTCGCGATTGAGCAACCGGCGGCCGCGGCTGCTGGAGACGACGCGGCCAAAGCCGAGGTCGTTGGGATCCTCTGGCGGGCGGGCGGATGACGGAGAGGGCGCGAAAGCCATGCGGTGAAATTAGCGCCCGATCGCGCTCCCGCAGGCCTCCCGGTAGTCCGCGATCAGGCGATCCCAGACGGCATCCCACGAGCGGAGCGCCGCCTCAACCAACCCGGCCCGTTGCAGCCGCGCCCGTTCGGCCGGCGAGGCGATCAGCGCCTGCAGTTCCGCAGCCAATGCCGCATCGTCGCCCGGCGCGAAAGTGCGCGCCGTCAACGGATGCGCCAATTCCGTGGTCGCACCGACATTCGGCGCCACCACCGCGACGCCGGAGGCCATCGCCTCCAGCACCACGTTGCCGAAGGTCTCCGTGGCCGAGGGGAAGGCGAAGATGTCACCGGAGGCGAAGAATGCCGAGAGCGCCGCACCGCGGAGCGCGCCCATGAACCGGGTCCCCTCCGGCGCCATCGCCCGCAACGCGGACTCGGCCGGGCCATCACCGGCGATCGCGAGATGGACGCGTGTGGGCATGCTCGCCTGCAGCCGATGCACAGCGCGAAGCAGCGTTGGCAGATCTTTTTCGGGCGCCAAGCGCCCGACGTAGGTGATCAGGCAATCCTCGGGGGCGAGCCCGAGCGAGCTGCGCAAGGCGACGGACCGATGGTGCGGCGCAAACTGCTGGAGGTCCACACCACGTCCCCAGACGCGCACCCGCTCGAAGCGCTGCTGTCGCAGCTGTTCCGCGATGATGCCGGAGGGGGCAAAAGTGCGGCATCCGCTGTTGTGAAACCAGCGCAGGAAGGGCCAGGCGACGCGATCGAGTGCGCCCAATCCGTAATGCGGCAGATACGAGACGAACGACGTGTGGAAGGAACTCACCATCGGGATGGCCCGCTGTGCGGCCACGCGGCGTCCTGCGATCCCCACCACAAAGGGCGTCGCGGCGTGGACAAGCGTGGGAGCAAAGTGCGCCAGCCGACGGGCGACGCCACGGGGCGGGGCGGCAATCCGCAACTGTGGGTACGCCCAGAATGGGATGCTGGCGGCCCGGTGCACCTGCGCCGACCGGGGGGCATCGGGGACATCGACCGTCTCGACATGCACCGCGCCGCCGCGGGTTTCAATCGCCCGGACGAGCCGCTCGAGCGTCAGCGCGACGCCGTTCACCTGCGGCGTGTACGTGTCGGTGCAGAGCGCCACCCGCAGGTCGCTCGCATCGCCACGTTCCGGCGCGTTCGGAGCGCGTCGTACTGGCGTGGCGGCGGAATACGCCGGCGCGGACGGTGGCGTGCGCACGGTCATCGTACGGCGCGGCGCGTTAGCGGAAACCGGGGATGATGGCCACAATGCCGAGCACGGTGATCGCGGCAATGAACTGCCCAACGAGCACATCGCCGGGGTAGTGCACCCCAAGCCGCACGCGCGAGAAGCCGACGAGCGCGGCGAGTACCGTCACGGGCACCGCTATGGATGGGAACACCATGGCGTAGGCCATCGCCACACTCATCGCGGCGCAGGCGTGCCCCGACGGGAAGGAGAAGCAATCCGGTACATCGACATGCGCCCCCGTCTGCAGTGCAACCGTCGGGCGCGCCCGCGTGCAGAGCCGCTTCACCACCCGCACGATCGCATGCGAGAGCCCGAGTGCAATGGTCGCCAGCACGGCCGCCGTCCGCAGGGCGGTCGACGTGCTGACCAAGGGGAGGAGAACGGCGGCGATCGTGGCGCGCGCGCCACCCACATGCGTCAGCGTGCGCCAGAGGCGCATGCGTGAGCGGGGCGAAAACTCGTTCAACACCCAGCGCGCGAAGAGCGCGCGATCACGGGCATCCAGGCGCTGCACCAACGAAACGGGCGAAGTCATGGGGACGCGTCACTCCTCAAGAGGCGCCTGCGGTGAAGTCGCGGACAGGGCGACTGCACGGATAATCCGGCGGGGGCGTCTCGAAGCATCGACGGGATCGTGACGGATGGGTCACGACTTCCCGACAGTTTGTTCTCAGGCCGCGTTTGCGCGCGCGGCCCGCGCGGCGTCGAGGATCCGCGTCACCAGCCAATCGCTCACGGGCGGATAGGCTGCGGGCGCTGGCGGCGCACTGGCCAGCCATGTAGGCAACAGCGGCAAAAACGCTGACAAGGAGGGCGCCACCCACGCCCCAACCTGTGCCGCGGCGGCGGCGTTGCAGGCTTGTTCGTATTGCCCGCGAATCGGAATGACGGCCAACCGTTTGCCATGATGCAACGCTTCGGCGGGGAGTTCGAAGCCCGCCGCGCAGAGGACCGCCGAGGCGTGCGCGAAGGCCTCGAGGAAGTGCGTGGTATGAATCGGCTGCACGACCACGGCACCGCGGGTCATCGGCGCGAATTGCCCCTGCGTGAAGGCGGTGACGGGCACCGGCGCCTCGGCGAAGGCCTGCAGCAGCGCGGCAGGGCCATGCGCCGGCAGATAGACGAGCAACCGGCCGTCCGGAGATTGCGGCATCAGCCGGATCTCGTCACGAATAACGGGGGGGAGCACGTCGTCGTCGACCGGGGTGAAGTGCAGCCCAATCGCCGCACGCGACGGTGCGTACCAGCGGAGCAGCGCCTCCATGCCGGTGCGACGCCGGGGTGGGCGAGGGGCTAAGGCATGTCGTACGCCGGCCTGATGGCTGATCTCGAGCAAGGGCGCCCGACGGAGCCGCGCGGCCCACGCGCTGACCGGTTCGAAATCGTTGATGATGAGATCGAAGCCATGCACGGGCGCCCGCCAAACGTCCCGCACAAACCGCAGCCACGGATTGCGGCGGAGTGTGCGGCTGTAGCTCAATCCACCGTGGCGATTATACAGCAGGGAAATCCCTGGGAACTGCTCGGCGGGGCGGACGGGGAGCGTCACCTCGCTTTGCGTTCCGGACAGCCAGACCGTGACGTCGAGGTCCGGATGCGCGGCAAGCCGCGGAATCAGATCCCGTGCGCGCGCGACATGGCCGTTCCCCGTCCCTTGCACCGCATAGAGGATGCGCAGGGGCGCGGCGGCCCCGGTGATTGCGTCAGGTGGTGCGGATGGCGCCATGGCGGCAGTCAGCCCGCTTTGCATCACGAGCGGACCACCGTTGCATGACAATTCGGTAACGGCGGCAGGGGCGCCGAGTCAGTGCGCGCCCCCCCACTCATCGCCAACGGGCCTCTTATGCCGTCGGCTGCGGGCCCATGACGTAGAACATCACCCCGCGTGGCGAGACGATGCCGGCGAGCCGTCCCACCCCCGGCAGATCGCTCGCTGGCATGCAGACACTGCCACCTTCCCTTTCGGCGGCTGTCACCGCGACATCCACATCGCGCACCTGCATGTACGTCGCCCAGAAGGGCGGGAACGGAGACATGTGTGGCAGATAGGGCATGATGCC
>JBEIUK010000256.1:0-3975 GCA_040374415.1 Gemmatimonadaceae bacterium
AGCACCTTGGTGACCGGAAGACGGAGTCCCGTGAAGTTGCCGGTGGACGGATGCACGGTGCCCATGAGCAGGACGCCGGCAAAGACCCGTCCACCCATGGCCGCCGCCTCGGCCACCATTTTCAGCGCGATAGAGGCGCCGTACCCATGTCCGCCAATCACCCAATGCGCGGCGCGCTCGTCTTCATGCACGGCCCCGAGGGCGGTGTGCAAGACGTCGGGAATGTCCGAGGCAAAAAATCCGCGGTGCGGCAAGGTCACCAGCGTCACGGGATACCCGGCCGCCGCCACGGCCCGCATCAGCGGGGCATACGCGCGGACGTCGACGGTTTCTTCCGGAAAGAAGACCAGCCCGATGGGCAACATCCCCTGCTGGGACATGGGGCTGAACCGATACACCCCCGTCTCCTCGGCGACCACTTCCACGCGGGCATCACTGCGCAGCGCCGACAGCGCCTCCGCGCGAGGGCGCCCGGCGAGGGCCATCCATCCGCCCCAGCCCAGCGCCACCGCGCTGATCCCGATGCCGATCCACCGCACTGTCCGTCCCATGCGACCGCTCACATCCACTCCTTACGCAACTGGCGACCTGTGGTGCTGCCGTTGATCAGTCCAGCCCGAGGTGCTTGAGGACAGCGGCGGGCGGCGGACCCCATGCGGGCAGCGCGACGTTGCCAACATAACCGATATCCTTCATCCCTTCATCGGTCGTGTAAAAGGCGGTGGCGCAGAGGTTCCGCATCAGGGCGAAAAAGCGCGCCGGCCCCTTGAACTCGGGCTTCGCCCGGGGGACGAAGCAGATGTCGTCGCAGATTTGCGTCTTCTGGGCCGTGGTGCACTGGGCGAAGCCATGCCCAAAGCGCTTGGTACTTTCAAGATTGAGCCAGGCCAGTCCGCCGCGGACGCGCACGAGATCCCGCTGCTGTTCCTCGTACGGCGCACTGACATGCTCGTTGATGTACGCCGGGACCCCGACCGCCGAGGCACTCGGGGAGCGGCCATCAGCCGGCATGATCATGTCGCAGAGCGCGGCGACCGTCGCCATCTCCGACGCGAGCAGCTTCCGAGGCCAATTCGCCTTGGCGCGCAGCAAATCAGGATCGCTGGCGGTGCCGCGTGGACCGGAGGCCAACCGGGCAGGCCCCGACTCCGCGGCGTGAGGCGCGCTGGGGGCGATCGGCGCCCCGGCGGCGTCGAGCTCCAGTATGGGGAGGCTCCCGAGCACCGGCAGACTCGCCGCAGCGGCCATGGCTTTGAGCGCCGAGCGGCGGGTCAGGCCATCGGTGTCCGCCGTCAACTCGGCGGCCTCGGGGGCCGTCGTTGGCGTCCCGTCCTGCGGGTCGTGTGGCAGGGAGGTGGTCATCCGATGTTCCGCTTGGCGAGTTGATCGAGCACGTAGTCAGTGGTGCGCCACGCGAGGGCAAGGATCGAGAGCGTGGGGTTCTTGTCGGCGTTGGACACGAAGGGCGCGCCGTCGGTCACGAACAGGTTCTTCACGTCCCATGACTGGCAGTACGGATTGAGCACCGACGTCCGCGGATCCTCACCCATGCGGCAGGTGCCAACTTCGTGAATGATCTGGCCGCCCTTGAGGATCGCCTTGCTGCCGTCCTTCTGCACCGTGCCGCGCACCGTGCCGCCCATCGACTCGATGATCTGCGCGAAGGTCTGGTGCATATGCGCCGCCTGTCGCGTTTCGTGATCGGAGAACTTCCAGTGGAAGCGCAACACCGGAATCCCCCACTGATCGACCACTTCGGGATCGATTTCGCAGTAGCAATCCTCGTTGGGGATCATCTCGCCGCGGCCATCGAACCACATGAAGGTGCCGTAGTAGCGACGGACCTCTTCCTTGAACTTCTTGCCGTAGGCGCCGTTCGTCAGCGACTCCAACCCATTGAAGGTGCCGTTGCCGGGCATGCCGCGTCCGCCACCAAACTCAATGTGATAGCCGCGCGCAAACCCGAGCTTGCCGGCGAGCTGCTCCTGATATTGCCACCAGGGCATGTACAGGTGCATCGCCGACGCGCCCTCGGTGTTGTGCGCCGGGAGATTCTCAAGCGCCGGGATCTGGCCGCTCAAGCCCGCGCCCACCGTGTCCATGAGATACTTGCCGACGAGGCCACTGCTATTGGAGAGCCCCTGGGGGAATTGCGCGCTCTTGCTGTTGAGCAGAATGCGCGCCGTTTCACAGGCACTCGCCGCCAGCACCACCACGCGCGCCTGCACATGGCGATCGGTGCGCGTGGCCTTATCGATGTAGTGCACCCCCGTGGCGCGTCCTTGCTTGTCCACCGTCACTTCGCGCACCATCGCATCGGGGACGAGATCAACGTTCCCTGTGGCCAGCGCCGGCGGGATCAGCACGGTGGTGGACTGGAAGTTGGCCTTGATGGAGCAGCCATTGCCGCAGGGGGTCGCGTAGAAGCAGGCCTGCCGACTGAGCATCGACTCGCGCAGCACGCGCTGTGCGAGCGGATTGTTCGGATGCAGCTTCTTCGGCAGCGTGTTCGCATCCTGCCGGCGCGTCATGATCGCGAGATGCGCCGGAATCGTGGGGATGCCCTGGCGCGTGGCATGCTTCTTCGCCAACAGCTCCACCGCGCGCGGTGCCGGCGGGGGCATGAGCACGCCGGGCGAGGAGCGTGGCGTGTTTTCGAGATCATCATCGCCCCCGTAGACGCCAATCAGCATCTCGGTCTTGTCGTAATACGGCGCAAGATCGTTGTACGTGAGCGGCCAATCGGCGCCGAGCCCGTCGCGCGTTTTGGGCTTGAAGTCGTACGGGCCCATCCGGAGCGAGATACGCCCCCAGTGGTTGGTGCGTCCGCCCAACATGCGGGCACGCCACCAACGGAAATCGGTGCCCGGCGCGTTGGTGTACGGCTCGCCGGGGACATCCCAGCCGCCGTCGACCGTCGCGTCGTAGAAGCCGAAGGGCTTTTCCTTGGACCCGGCGCCGCGGAGCGGTGCTTCACGCGGCAGCTTGAACATCGGCGTCTCGCGCACGGGGTCATACGAACGCCCCGCTTCGAGGAGCAGCACCTTGAGGCCGGCAACGGCGAGCTGATAGGCGGCCATGCCACCACCGGCGCCTGAGCCCACCACAATGACGTCGTACTTGGTTTGCGACTTCGGACCGGTTTCCGGCACGCGCGTAGCTCCTGAAGGGATGCCGGAAATTACGGTACGGGGCTCGTCAGCGTACAGGCCATCCCCACGCCACCGATTTCGGGCGTAGCTTTCCACGGTCAGCATTTTCCTCCCTTGCTCTCCGGACCTCGAGATGCGCGTCGCTTCCTTCGCGTCCCTGCTGCTCCCCCTCGCGCTGCTGACGGCACCTGCCGCAGCGCAGACCCCGGCCAAGCCGACCCCCCGAGCGGCGGCCGCCGAACGCCCCGTCTGGCCCGACGAAGGCCCCCGCCGCTGGGCTCCGCGCCCGACCAGCGCGAAGATCACCGCCAACGACCTGCGCACACGCCTCTACCAGTTCGCCGACGACTCCATGCTGGGACGGCGCATCGGGGAGGCGTCCAACGCCAAGGGCACCGACTACATCGCCCGCGAGTTCAAGCGGCTCGGCTTCAAGCCGGCCGGCGACAGCGGGAGCTACTTCCAGACGCTCGCCTACGGCCCGCTCGGCTTTGACAGCGCCGCCTCCCGGCTGAGCGTTGGTGGCCGGGCGCTGGTCGCCGGCCGCGACTGGCTCCCGACCGTCCCCACGGCGGCCAATGGGTTGGGTGGCAGCGCGTCGATCGAGAACACCCCCACGGTCTTTGGTGGTCGGTGGGGCGACACGACCGTGATGCTCGATCCGGCCATGGTGCGCGGCAAGATTGTCGTCTTTGTCGCACCGCCGGCCACGGCCACGACCGGGCGTGCGCCGGCACCGCTCCCGAGCTGCGCCGATCTCCCCGATCGCTTCGGCGCGGCCGCAGCCGCCGCCAATGAAGCGGCCGTGGCCGCCGCCCGCGCC
>JBEIUK010000197.1:0-5374 GCA_040374415.1 Gemmatimonadaceae bacterium
GGGGGACGGCGCGGTACGGCGCCTGATTGGGCTCATTTCGCACCACAGCATGCTGTACGCGGCACTGACGGCGCGGGAGAATGTGCGCTTCGCCGCCGAATGTCAGGGGCTGGTGGAGGCCGACGCCGCCACGACGGCGGCGCTGGCGCGGCTACAGGTGCTTGATCGGGCCGATACGCCCGTGCGGCTTCTCAGCCGCGGGCTGCAGCAGCGCGTGTCGATTGCCCGGGCGTTGGTGCACCAGCCGCGGCTGGTGTTGCTCGATGAACCCTACACCGGACTCGATGACGTCGGGGCGCGCGCGCTGACGGAGGCGCTCCGGATGCTGCGCGACGAGGGCGCCACCCTGGTGCTGGTCACCCATCACCTCGGCGAGGGGCTCGCGTTTGCGACCGAGGCGGCGATCATGCTGCGTGGAAAAATCGTGGCCACCGAAGCGGTGTCGGCGGCGGCTGATGACCGGGTGAGTGCGTCGGGGCTGGCCTCCACGCAGGCGTTCGCGGAGCGGTATCGCGAGGTGGTGATGGCGGGGGGCGTATGACCACGGCTTCGCGTCCTGCGGTGCGTATTCCAGGGTTCCTGGCCGATACCTGGCGGATTGCCCGCAAGGATCTGCTGATCGAGTTCCGGACGCGCAGTGCCTTTTTGGCGGCAGCGGTCTTTGCCGTGCTGTCGGTCGCGATTTTTCGGTTCACCTGGGATGCCACCGCGGTGCCGGCGATTGATCTCGCCCCGCCAGTCCTCTGGGTGATCTTCACCTTCTCCGGGCTGCTGGGGCTGAACCGCTCGTTTGGGGTGGAGCTCGCTGACCGCGCGATGGACGCGATGCTGGCCTCGCCGATGTCGCGGGAGGCGGTGTTCGCCGGGAAGGCGCTGGCGAATCTGGTGTTTGTGGCGCTGGTGCAGGCGCTGACCATTCCGGCGATCGCGCTCTTCTTCGATCTCCCCTCGGGAGCATGGTGGTGGAGCGTCCTCGGCGTGGCCGCGCTGGCCATGATTGGGCTCACGGCCGTGGGGACGCTGTTCGCCGCGGTCGCGTCCAATACGCGACTGGCGGAGATGTTGCTCCCGATGCTGGCGCTCCCTTTCTTTGTGCCGGTGGTGATTCCAGCGGCGCAGGCCACCGCGCTGCTGCTGGCTGGACGTCCGGTGAGCGATGTGGCAAGCTGGATCAAGATGCTGGTGGCGTTCGATCTGGTGTTCGTCGCGGCCTGTACGGTCGCGTTCCCCTATACGCTCGACGAGTAGCACGAGGTTTTCGATGGCGGTTTCGCTTCCGGGGGCAGCGCCTGCGCCGCCCGCTGCGCGTGGTGGGGTGGATGGCTTGCTGATCGTGGCGCTCCTGGCCTGCGCGGGGGTGATCGTGCGTGCGCTGGCGTTCACGCCAGTGGATGCCATGCAGGGGCCGGCGCAGAAAATTCTGTACATCCACGCGCCGGCGGCGATCGTGGGGCTCTACTTCGCGTCGGGACTCGTCGCGATCTCGAGCCTTATGTATCTGTGGCTCAAGGATCCGCGCCTCGATCGCATCGCGGAGTCGTCCGCCGAGATCGCCGTGGTGTTCCTGTCGATCGTGCTCGCGACCGGACCGCTCTGGGGCAAGACGGCGTGGGGGACCTGGTGGGTCTGGGACGCGCGGCTCACCAGTACGCTCTTTTTCTGGTTCCTCTTCGTGGCGTACCTCGTGCTGCGCGGGGCCATTGAGGAGCCGCAGGCGCGGGCGCGACTGTCGGCGGTGATGGGGGGGCTGGCCACGTTGCTGGTCCCGTTCATTCACCTGACGGTCTATCTGTTCCGCACCATGCATCCCACGCCGGTCGTGCTCAAGCCCAGCGCTCCCAGCATGTCGGGGCAGATGCTGTCGACCTTCGGGATGTCCACGATGGCGTTCATCCTGCTCTTTGCGGCGTTGCTGCGGCTGCGGGTGCGGTGGGCAACGTTGCGTGACGCGAATCTGGAGCGGCAAAGCGCATGATGACCACGACCTCCTCCATGACGACGAGCGTTCTCGCTCCGCAGGACAGTGGGGCCGCCTATGTCACGCGTCCGGGTGGACCGCCAGACAATGGCGCGTATCGCACGGCGGCGTACGCTATCGCGATCGCTATTTACGCGCTGTACCTCGTGATCTTGCTGCGGCGCATCGCCCGCGAACGCGCCCGCGAACGCGATTCCGTGGCGGCGCGCTGAGCGCACCGGTGGCACGCGCACTCGACGGGCTGCGCATTGCGGTGACGCGCGCCGACGGGCGGAGTGGTCCGCTCGCCGACGCCCTCGCCGCGGACGGCGCCGAGGTGGTCGATATCCCGCTGACGCGGATTGACGCGTTGGATCCCGCACCGCTCGCGGAGGCGGTGGCGCACTGGGAGCAGTACCGGTGGGTGATTCTCACCAGCGTGAATGCCGTCCGCTTCCTCGCCGAAGCGCTCCAGGCCCGTGGGCGCCCGAACCTGGCCCCCTGCCAATTGGCGGTGGTGGGACGTGCGACCGCCGACGCCGCGCTCGCGGCCGGATGGACGGTCACCGTCATGCCCGAGCGCTTCGTCGCCGAGGCGGTGCTCGATGCACTCGCGGCCCGGAGCGACATCGAGGGGGCCCGGGTGCTCTATCCGGCCGCCGCCGGTGCTCGTGATGTCTTGCCGGCCGGGCTCCGGGCCCTGGGCGCGACCGTCGACCTTGTGCCGGTCTACCACAGCGCCCCCGATCATGCGGGACAGGATCGGCTCCGCGCACTCGCGGTGCGGGGGGGCATTGATCTCGTGACGGTGGCCGCCCCGAGTGCCGTGGACGCGCTGCAGGATGCACTGCCCCCGGAGCATGCCCGGCGGATGCCGGTGGCCTGTATTGGCCCCGTGACGGCCCGTGCGGCCCGGATGGCGGGCTTTCCGGTGGCGGTGGAGGCCGACAGTGCCACGCCGGCGGCGCTGGTGCGCAGCATTGTGGCCGTCCGGCGTCGCGGGGGACTGCCCGGCGCGGTAGAATAGGCCATGACTCAACCTGTCGTACGAATCGGCACGCGCTCGTCGGAATTGGCGCTGCGTCAGGCACGCTTGGTGGCGGCGATGCTCGCCGACCGGGGCGTTGCCAGTGAACTGGTGACTTACACGACCATCGGGGATCGCATCCTCGACAAGCCGCTTGCCGCGATCGGTGAGAAAGGCCTCTTCACCGCGGAGTTGGAGGCCGATCTCCTGACCGGCCGCACCGACTGCGCGGTCCACTCGCTCAAGGATCTCCCCACCGCCGACCCGGCCGGCCTCATGCTGGTCGCGCTGCTCGAGCGCGAGGATCCGCGCGATGCCTTCGTCACGGCGCCCGGCGTCTCCGCCCGGACGCTCGCCGAGCTGCCGCATGGCGCGCGCGTGGGCACGTCGTCGCTCCGCCGTCGGGCGCAGCTGCGGGCGCTCCGCCCCGATCTCGATGTCCAGGAGCTCCGCGGCAATGTCGGCACGCGCCTCCGCAAGATTGACGAGGGGGTGGTGGATGCCGCGCTGCTCGCCGCTGCCGGGCTGCGTCGCTTGGGGCTTGGCGACCGGATTGTCTCGTTGCTCGATCCGCCGAACTGGCTGTCGGCACCGGGGCAGGGGGCGATCGCGGTGCAGGCGCGGATCGATGACGCGCCCATGCGCGCGATTCTTGAAGCCCTCGATCATCCGCCCACACGGGTGGCGGTGACGGCCGAGCGCGCGCTGCTGGCGGCGCTCGAAGGGGGCTGTCAGGTGCCGATCGGTGCCGTCATGTTGTCGGACCAGGGCGCGCATCAGTTGCACGGGGTGATCGCGTCGGTGGATGGCACGCGCGTGGTGCGTGGCACACTGGCGGTCGATCCCGCGCATCCGGTGGCGGCCGGGGAAGCGCTGGCGGCGCAGCTCCATGCGAACGGCGGCGACGCAATTCTCGCGGAGCTCCGCGCATGAGTCACCCCGCAGAGCAGGGCGCGTCGCACGCCTCGCACGCGTCGCTGGTGGTGCGCCCCCGTCGGCTGCGGCGCACCGACGCGATCCGTCGCGTAGTGCGCGAGACGCGGCTTGACCCCGCGCAGTTCCTCTGGCCGCTCTTTGTGCGGTCGGGGAGCGGGATCCGCGCCCCCATCGGGTCGATGCCCGGTGTCTTTCAGACGTCGGTGGACGAGCTGCTCCGCGATGCCGAGCGGGCCGTGGCGGCCCGCATTGGGGGCATTCTGCTCTTTGGGATCCCCGACACCAAGGACGCGATCGGTTCGTCGGCGTGGGATCCGCATGGCCCGGTGGCGAGCGCGGTGCGCGCGGTGAAGCGCGAGTTCCCGGAGCTCTTGGTCGTGACCGATGTGTGCATGTGCGAGTACACCGATCACGGGCACTGCGGGCTGCTGACGCCGTCGGGCGACGTGGATAACGACGCCACGCTGACGTTGCTGTCGCGCGAAGCGGTGGCGCATGCGGAGGCGGGTGCGGACATCGTCGCGCCCAGCGATATGATGGACGGACGCATTGGGCACATGCGGCAGGCGTTGGATGCGGCGGGCTATACGCAGGTGCCGATCATGAGCTACGCCGCCAAGTATGCGTCGGCGTTTTATGGGCCGTTTCGTGAGGCCGCCGAGTCGACCCCGTCGGTTGGGGATCGCCGCAGCTACCAGATGGATCCGGCCAATGCGCAAGAAGCGCTGCGCGAAGTCCGGCTCGATGTGGCGGAAGGGGCGGATATCCTGATGGTGAAGCCGGCCGGCGCGTATCTCGACATCATTGCGGCGGTCAAACAGGAAACCGGATTGCCGTTGTGTGCGTATCAGGTGAGTGGCGAGTATTCCATGATCAAGGCGGCAGCGGAACGCGGGTGGATTGACGGCGATCGGGCGATGATGGAATCGCTGGTCGCCATCGCGCGGGCCGGTGCGGATCTGATCATCACGTATTTCGCGTTAGAGGCGGCTGCCGCCCTGCGCACTCCCTGACCGAGGCACCGCGCATGCTCCACAATCCGTGGCACGACATTCCCGCTGGGCCACATCCGCCGGAGCAGGTGACCGCGATCATCGAGATCCCTGGTGGTTCGCGCAACAAGTACGAGCTCGATAAAGTGACGGGGCACCTCAAGCTCGACCGCGTGCTCTATTCGGCCGTGCATTATCCCAGCGACTACGGCTTCATTCCGCAGACGCTGCATGAGGACAATGATCCGCTCGATATCCTCGTCAAGATCAATGAGCCCACCTTCCCGGGGTGTCAGATCACGGCGCGCCCCATTGGCGTGCTCCGGATGCTCGACAAAGGGGAACCGGACGACAAGATCCTCGCCGTGCCGGCTGATGATCCGTACTACCACGACGTATTCGACATTGCGGATCTCTCGCCGCATTACCTGAAGGAAGTGGAGCACTTCTTCCGGATCTACA
>JBEIUK010000329.1:0-2010 GCA_040374415.1 Gemmatimonadaceae bacterium
CCGTTGTCGGTCGCCCCGGAGCCGCCGTCCCACGAGTCGAAGTGCGCGGAGAGCATGACGTATTCGTCCGGCTTCTCGCTCCCCTTGATCATCGCGACCGTGTTGAACGCTGGCTGCTCACCCAGCCCGGTGGCATCGAGATTCAGATTCACCATCGGCTTCTGCTTATTATCGGCCAGACGATACACCAAGCCGTAGTCTTCGCAGGAGAGCGTGACGGCGGGGGCCTTCGTGTTGTACGTCTCGAAGACTTCCACCACGCCCCAGCCGCCGGCACCACCACCCACGGCGCCACGTCCGGCCGCGGCGGCGAGGCTCGCGGCCGGACCGCCGCCACGATCACTCGCGCCCTGCGGCGCACCACCACGGCCACCACCCCCGGCGCCACCGCGCCCGCCGCCACCAAAGCCGGCCGGCGCCTGCGCGAACGGATTGCTGAAACCACTGAGCTTGTTGCGCGACGTCAGCATCCCCACCACGCCCGCCTTCTCAAGCCGGAGCCCGAGCGTACCGGTGCCGAGGGCCATGGAGTAGCCGGTGCCGCGATAGAGCTTCGTGCTGTCGGGGCGGCCATTCGGGCCGTTCATGACGCCCCACTCGGCCTGCGTCTGCGCGATGAGTGTATCCATGCGCGCCTTCGATTCCGCCGTCGCCCAGCGCATCCAGTCTTCCGACGGGCGGCAGGTGGGGAAGGCGGGGGAGAGGAGGACGATCTTCCCCTTCGCCTTCGGGAGCCACTTCACGAATTCGGTGCTGTCGGCAAACTTCGGCAGGATGATCGCTTCGGCGCGCACCGGCTTGCCGCCGGTGCCCGGGCTCCAGGCGAGCATCGTCCCTTCGAGCGAACGGACGCGCGGGGCGACGAGATCAATGTGCGAGGTGCCACGGCGCCAGCCGCGCCAGGTGCCGTACTGCTCCCGCTTGGCGTCGATCCCCCAGCTCTTGTACTGGTTGATCGCCCAGTTGCTCGCGGCGAGCAGCCCCGGGCTGCCGGTGAGGCGCGGGCCGACGGAGTCGAGGAGCGCCTGACCGAGCCGATAGACCTGCGAGCTGTCCATGCCGATGCGCCAGATGCGCTGGATGGTGGCGTCGCTGGTGGGAAACTGCGTTTTCTGGGCGGCGAGGGGCGTGGTCGCGATCGGACTCGCGGCCAGCGTCGCCAGCGTGGCGATCGTCCCGGCGCGGGGCAGGTGGCGAAGCAAAGGCAGGGGGATCATAGGGAAGGGCAGGAAGGAGAACAGCAGACGGACGGGTGACGACCGCTGGATGTTGCGCCGGTGCGGCGAGGAGCGCAACGCATGGGGGCCGCGCTCGGGAGTATTACGGGGGGCTGCTGCCGCGCGTTTACCGGAAATCATGGCTTCGCGCATGCCCCTCGCCGGCCCCTAATGCCAGCGCGCGGCACTCCCGCGCCCGCACATTCACTACCTGCCCTTCCACCTGCAGCGTGCCGCGGATCAGCAGGATCGGCGCACTGGTGATCAGCGCCCGCTGTCGCTCATACCGGTCGGGGGTGAGCACGACGTTCACCATCCCGGTTTCGTCTTCGAGCGTCAGGAAGACAAACCCTTTGGCGGTCCCGGGGCGTTGCCGGCAGATCACCATCCCGGCCACCGCCACGCGCTCGCCATCGCGCCCCACGGTGTGCGCCTCCCGTGCCGTGAGCACGCCATTGGGCGCCAGCAGCGTCCGCAGATGCGTGAGCGGATGTCCCGCGAGTGACAGCCCGGTCATCCGGTAATCGGCCTCGGTCAGCTCCACCGGCGACGGGGTGGGGACGATGGGTGGCATCGCCGCCTCACGGCGCGGGGCGAAGGGGAGTGCCGGGGTCCGCGTGGCGGCGAGCACATCCCAGACGGCCGCCCGGCGGCGCCGGGCCGGGGGTTCGTGCGCGTACAGCGCATCGAACGCCCCGGCCTCGGCGAGCCGCCGCCACGCGCCGGCGTCGAGCGTGACGCGCTGCACCGCCTCTGCCACGCTCCCGAACGGTCCTCCGCGCAGCGCGTCCGC
>JBEIUK010000088.1:0-11326 GCA_040374415.1 Gemmatimonadaceae bacterium
CAGGAGGGACAGCGGTCAATGAGTATACAACGAATTGGCCACCGCCGAGGTGCCCGACGTGGCGGGCGGCATGGCCTGTGGCATGGCCGGCGGCGTGGCTCCCAGCGTGGCCCTTGGCGGGGTCCGCGCCCTATGTTTCCGGTGGCCAGCCGTTCCCCTCACTGCCCTCACTTGCCATGTCCCGCGCCAACCCGTCTCCTGGTCGCCTGATGCTGACCGCTTGGCAGCGGTTGTCCCGTGTGCCGTTCGGCAACCGGCTGTTCAGCTGGTTCGTGGGACGGACGGCGCCATACACGGGCACCGTTGGTGGCATCTATACCGACGTGCGCCCCGGCTACGCACGCGTGGCATTGCGCGATCGGCGAGGGGTGCGGAATCACCTCGCCTCCGTGCACGCGGTCGCGCTGGTGAACCTCGCGGAGATGACCAGTGGGGTGGCCCTGCTGACCGCCTTACCGCCCGGGGTCCGCGGCATCGTCACGGGGCTCTCCATTGCGTATCACAAGAAGGCCCGCGGCACCCTGGTCTGCGAAACGCAGGCCACCCCACCGGCAGCCGTGACGGCCACGATCGCGCACGAGGTGGTCGCGACGATCACCGACGCGGCCGGTGATGTCGTGGCCACCTGCACCGTGCAGTGGCGCCTCTCTCCCCCCGTCTCGTGACCATGCCCCCGCTCGACACGCCCCTCACTCGGCATGCGCAGATCACCGTCCCGCTGATCTGCGGGCCGATGTATCCGTGCAGCAATCCCGAGCTCGTGGGTGCCGTCAGCCGCGCGGGCGCCCTGGGGATCGTCCAGCCGATGGCACTGACCTACGTGCACGGCCATGACTACCGGGCGGGCCTCCAGCTGATTCACCGCCTGGCCGAGGGACGTCCCTTTGGACTGAATGCCCTGATTGAAGCCTCGAACCGCACATACCACGAGCGCATGGTGCGGTGGGTGGAGATCGCGTTAGAGGAAGGGGTGCGCTTCTTTCTGACTTCTCTGGGGAATCCCCGCTGGGTGGTGGACCGGGTGCATGCGGCGGGTGGAGTCGTGTATCACGACATCACCGAGCGGAAATGGGCCGTGAAAGGCCGCGATGCCGGCGTGGATGGACTCATTGCCGTCAATCGCGACGCGGGAGGCCACACCGGCTCCCGCGATGCGCGGGCGCTGCTGGAGGAGGTGGCGGACCTCGGGCTTCCCGTGGTCGCCGCCGGTGGCGTAGGGCAGCCATCACAGGGCCGTGCGCTGCTGGCGATGGGCTATGCCGGTATCCAGCTCGGGACGCGCTTCATTGCCGCCACGGAATGCACCGCCGACGAGGGCTATAAGCAGGCGATCGTTCGGGCCACGTCCGCCGAGGTCGTGCTGACGGAGCGACTCACGGGCGTGCCCGTGTCGGTGCTGCGCACCCCGACGGTGGAGCGGCTCGGCACGACGGTGGGGCCACTGGCGAAATGGATGTTTCGCGGCCGCCGCACGAAGCGCTGGATCCGGACCTGGTATGCCATGCGCGCCATGCAGCGCCTCAAGCGCGACAGCCGGCGTGGGTCCGGGGCGGACTACTGGCAGGCCGGCCGCAGCGTCGACGCGATCCATGACATTCAACCGGCGGGCGCCATTGTGGCCGCCTTTGCCTCGGCTTTCTCGGAGCAACCCGTATGACCCGCTCGTCGCTGTTGTGCATGACGCCACGCGTCGCCCATCGCACCCTCGCCCTCGTTGGCACGCTGGCGCTCCTGAGCGCGGGCGCTCGTCCGGCCGCGTTGTCGGCGCAGGCGACACCGGTCACCCTCAACACGGCCGGCCTCCAGGCCCCCGTCGAGCTGATTCGGGACTCCGCCGGTATTGTGCACATCCGGGCGGCGAACGAGCACGATCTCTTTTTCGCGCAGGGGTACAGCGCGGCGCGCGACCGGCTCTTTCAGCTGGAGCTGTGGCGGCGACAGGCCACGGGGACGATGGCCGAAGTCTTTGGCGCGCGCTGGGTCGAGCGCGACCGGGCGTCGCGCCTGCTCAAGTATCGCGGTGCGATGGCGGCGGAGCTCGCGCATTACCATCCGCGCGGTGCGACCATCATCACCGCCTTTGTCGCTGGGGTGAACGCCTACATCGCGCAAGCCACACGCGATCCGGCACAGCTCCCACCGGAGTTCCGGTGGCTCGGACTGACGCCGGGGCGCTGGACGCCGGAGATCGTGATCTCGCGGCACAACGCGCTGGCCTCAAATGCTCGTGAAGAGCTCGCCACCGCCCGTGGCGTGCGACTGCTTGGCGAAGCGGGGATGCGGCGGCGGCGGAGCTTCGAACCGGGTCCAGCACGCCTTGCCTTGGATTCGCTGGTGACGCGCCTGCTGGATGCGGCGAATGAAACGACGGTCATGGCGGCCTACGACGGCTTCAAGAATGCCCCGGCCTTTCGCGCGACCGAAGTGGATCCGAGCGTTCGTCGCAGCGCAGCCGCTGGTCCGGACACCGCCGGCCTTCAGAGCGCGAACGGGGCGGCCCCCGATCGATGGGAGAGCAACAACTGGGTGGTCGATGGCACGCGCACGAAGAGCGGCAAGCCGATCGTTGCGAATGACCCCCATCGGACGATCAGCACGCCGTCGCTCCGCTACATGGTGCATCTGCAGGCCCCTGGGTGGGATGTCATTGGTGGCGGTGAGCCGGCCATTCCCGGTGTGGCCATTGGCCATAATCGCGTTGGCGCGTGGGGGCTGACGATCTTCGGCATCGACGCCGAAGACCTGTATGTGTATGAAACGCTGCCGACCGATGCGCGGGCCTATCGCTATCGCACCGGACAGGAGCGGATGCGTGAGGTCATCGACACGATTCAGGTGAAGAACGCTGAGCCCCGGATTGTGCGGTTGCGTTTTACGCGGCATGGTCCGGTGTTGTTCGAGGACTCTGTCGCGCATCTCGCCGTGGCACTGCGCGCGGCATGGCTCGAAGTCGGCGGTGCGCCGTATCTCGCAAGCCTGCGGCTGGATCAGGCCACGTCGTGGACGCAGTTCCGGCAGGCGGTCTCCTACGCCCGCATGCCGGCGCTCAACTGGATCTGGGGGGATACCACCGGGGCGATTGGCTGGCAGAGTGCGGGCATTGCGCCGATCCGTCGCAGCTGGGATGGACTGGTCCCGGTCCCTGGGGATGGGCGCTTTGAATGGGGGGGCTTCCTCCCCATTGCGGACTTGCCGCATCTGACGCGTCCGGCGAGCGGCGCCTTTGGCACGGCCAATGCGCTGAATGTCCCGGCGACATATACCCATTTCGACGCGCTGGCTCGCACGTGGGCGGAACCGTTCCGACTGCAGCGGCTGACCGGTGTGCTCGACACGCTGCATCAGGCCGATGTCTTCACCATGGCGCGACTGCAGCACGATGAATTCCCCATCGCCGCGCGGACACTGGTGCCGTTGCTCCGGGGGCTCACGCTGACCGACGCCGCCGCCGCCGCGGCGCGCGACACGCTCCTCGCGTGGAATGGGGTGCTGGCCACCACGTCGCGGGGGGGGGCGCTCTACGCGGCGTGGGAGCGTCGGTTGTCGACGCTCACCGCCGAGGCGGTGATTCCGGGGCCAGCGCGCACGATCGTGCGCACGATTCCGCTGGCCCGCACGCTCGACCTCCTCACCCACCCCGATTCGCTGCTGGGAGCGAACCCCGTGGCCACGCGCGATGGCATCGTGCGGCGCGCGCTCACCGACGCGGTGGCGGATCTGACACGCCGGTTCGGGGGCGGCATCGCCACGTGGCAGTACGGGGACGCGCGCTTCCATCATGTGCGCATTGCGCATCCGCTCGATGCGGTGCTTGTCGATTCAGCGCGGCGCACCGTCTCTCCAGGGCCGCTCGCGCGGGGGGGCTATGCGAACACGCTGAACGCGACGGGCAACAGCGATAATCAGACGGCCGGTGCGAGCTTCCGGTTCGTGGTGGATCTCGCGAACTGGGACAGTGCCATCGCCACGAACACGCCGGGGCAGAGCGGCGATCCGCGCAGTCCCCACTATGCCGATCTCTTCCCGCTCTGGGCGAGCGGGCAGTACGTGCCCCTCCCCTTCTCGCGTGCCGCCGTGCGGGCCCGGACCGAAAGCGTGGTGGTGCTTCGGCCGTGATCCGCGTGTTGTTGGCTGAGGACGACCGCCCCCTGCGTTCCGCCATTGTGCGCGGATTGCAGGAGGCCGGCTATGCCGTCGAGGCCGTGGGGACCGGTACCCAGGCGCTCGAGCTCGCAACCGCGCAGGATTTCGAAGCCATCATTCTGGATATCCTCCTGCCGGGGATGAGTGGGATTGAGGTGTGCCGCGACATTCGCGCGCGCGACGAGCGCCAGCCGATCCTGATGCTGACCGCCCTCGACAGTGTGGAGCAGCGCATCACGGGGCTTGATGCGGGCGCCGATGACTATCTCACGAAACCCTTTGACTTCGGCGAACTGCTCGCCCGCCTGCGTGCCCTGACGCGACGGCATGGCGAGGGCTCGGCGGCCCTGCTGACGGTGGGCGATCTCGTGATTGACGTGCGTCGCCACGAAGTCCGTCGGGGGACGCGGGACATCAGTCTGACGGCGCGGGAGTTTGCGCTGCTCACCTACCTCGCCCGCCATGCGGGCACGGTGGTCACGCGGGCGGAGTTGATGACGCATGTCTGGGACGACAGCGGTCCGTCGTATTCCAATATTATCGATGTCTATGCGAGCCGCCTGCGCCGGAAGATCGACGATGGGGAGTCTGCGGCGCTCTTCACGACCGTGCGCGGCACCGGGTTCGTGCTGGAAGCCCCGGGCACGTCGCGGCGCGGCACGGCACGAAAGGCCACGTGACCGCGCCGGCAGCGAACGCACCGCCCTCGTCCACGACGCGGCGCTGGCTCTGGCCGACCTCGCTGCGGGCGCGACTGACCCTGTGGTACACCGCGATCCTGACGGTGCCCCTGATTCTGTTTGCGTTGGTCAGCTACGCCATTGTGGCCCGTACGCTGGAGCAGCGGACGGATGTGTTTATTGGCGATGCCCTCACGGCCTTCTCCCGCGAGCTCACCGCCGAACGCCGGGCCGCGTGGCCCATTGACGAGGCCATGCGGCGCACCGTCGCCGAGGTCCAGTTTCAGGCGCTGCACATTGCGATTCTCGGGGAAAATGGCACGGTGGTGGCCATGGGCCCGGTCATTGATGACGACGTGGATGCCGCGCGGACGCGACGTCCGTCGGCGGAGGTGGAAGCGCGGCTGTTGGCCCTGCTTCGCACGCAGGATTTGCGTGCGGAGCGCGCGATCACGGTGGAGGATGCGCGCGGTCGTTTTCGTGTGGTGACGCGCCCGTTCCCCGTCGAGGGACAGCGGTTCACCCTCACCGGGACCTACAGCCTGACGGACATCACCGCCGTCCTGACGCGACTCCGTGAGTTGTTTCAGGTGGCCATCCCGGCGCTGCTGCTGGCGGCCGCCGTGGGAGGCTTTGCGCTCGCGCGCCGCAGCCTGAGGCCCGTGGCGGCGATGGCCACGCAAGCGGCCGCCATCAGTGCCAGCACCATGCATGAACGGCTCCCCGTCACCGGGGGCGATGAACTGGTGGGGCTGGCCACCGTGATCAATGCCCTGCTCGACCGCTTGGAGTCTACGTTCGAGCGACAGCGTCGGTTCATCGCCGATGCGTCGCACGAACTGCGCACCCCCACTGCGGTGGTGCGCACCGAAGCGGATATCACGCTCGCCCGGGCGACCCGTCCGGAGGCCGAATACCGAGAATCCGTGACGGTCATGCGGGACGCGGCCCAGCGGCTCACGCGCATTGTCGATGATCTATTCCTGCTGACCCGCGCCGATGCCGGCCATCTGGTGGCCCGGCAGGAACCTGTGGATCTCGAAGCGGTCGTGCATGCGGCCGCACGCGCGGTCCAACCGGTGGCCCGTGCCCGCGGAGTGGAGGTGCTGCTCGACGCGGTCGTGGATGCCCCGGTGTGCGGAGACGCGGATTTGCTCGGTCGGCTCTTTCTCAACCTGCTCGACAACGCGGTGAAATACGGGCCAGTCGGTGGCCGCGTCACGGTGACCATGACCCGCACAGGCACGCAGTGTGCGGTGCAGGTGGAGGATACCGGCCCAGGGATTCCCCTCGACGCACAGACACGCGTCTTCGAACGGTTTGTGCGCCTCGACACCGCTCGCTCGCGCAGCGAAACCAGCACGAGCAGCGGGGCGGGCCTTGGCCTCGCGATCGCCCGTCGCATCGCGGAGGTCCATGGCGGAACGCTGGGGATCGCCACTTCGCAACCGGGGCGCACCGTCTTTGCGGTGCACCTCCCGGTTACGCCAGAGGACAACGCGCCCGTTACCGGCCGCGGCTGACGCTGAAACTCACCAGTACACTGCGCGGCATCCCCGGTTCGAACACGAGCGGGACGCCGTTGACCACATCAGGATTCAGGAAGGCGCTGCCGACCCAGCGTCGATCGAGCAGGTTGGAGACGGTGACAAAGCCCCGCACGGTGGTCCCCCCCAGCTGGAGGAGCCGATCCGCACGAACGCTGAGCCCCACGATGTGCGACTCTGGCACCCGGACCACGTTCGCGTCGTCGGCGAAGTACCGGCCCGTGCCCTGCAGGTTGGTCTCGACCGACAAACCGACGGGGGCGCTCGTCGGCGCCCACAGCAGGCTGGTCGTGTAGAAATAGTCCGGCACACCAACCACCCGGTTGCCGCTGTAGTCGGCAAAGGCGCCCGCCTTCCCATAGTGCACGGAATCGACGCGATAGCTGGCATACGTGTTGCGCGAGAGCGTCACGGCCTGGCGCAGCCGCAGGCCATGGTTGGCCTCGAGATCAATGCCGAGCTCGGCGCCAACGCGGCGGGCCGCACCGGCGGTGAAGTAGAAGCGTCCCCCGCGGTAGGGGACAATTTCATTCGTCACGTTGGTGACGTAGCCGGCCAGATCCGTGCGAATCGCCCGGAGGACACCGGTGCCTATCGTCCACGTCTGTCGTGCACCCAGCTCGTACGTGGTGGAGCGGATCGGCTCGAGCAGTGGGTTGATGCTGGTGACCGTGTCCTGCCCATAGGTGCCTGCCGGATCAGTTTCGTTGCCAGCTGGGGCTTCCACCCCACCACCGATGTTGGCATAGAGCGTCTGTGTCGGCGACAGCTGCCACGACGCCCCCAGCTTCGGCGTGATGCGGGCAAACCGCTTGCTCGCGTTGATCTTCGGGTTGATGAAATTCTGGTTGTAGTAGCTGATCGCGTCGGCCCGAGCGCCCACCGTCACGGCGACGGCATCGGTCACGCGCAGTTCATCCTCCACAAAGAGCCCCGCGTTGTATGCGCCCTCTTTCTTGTTATCGCGTAGATCCGTCGCGCGCGTCCCTGCGGTGGTCAGCCCGTAGAACAGGATCGCTCCATCCTGGTAGGCCTGATCGACCCCGGCGGTGAACCGATTCGCCTTGCCGCCAAGCGATTCCACCCGGTTGTACTGCACATTGCCGCCGACATGGTAGCGGGTGAAGTCCCGGAAGGTGCCCCGCTCTGAGCGCTGCAAGAACTTCGGATTCACATACGCCATCGTGGAAATCGACGATCGCGCATCGATCTGATGCTCAAGCGCCACGCCCAGCCGACCTAACCGATTGTAGCGCCGTTCGTCGCGCGTGTCATACGTCGCGTTGGCCTGCGCGGGGTTGGCGGCATACTGCGCCGCCGACAACGGGCCCGGGATATGCATGAGATTGTTGGTGCCCGTCAGATGCACCCGCAGCAGGGTCTGCGCGCCAATCGGTGCTGCCACCCCGGCGTTGATGAGCACGCGGCGCGCATCCGAATTGAGCCGCCAGCCGTCGAAAGTCGTGTTCACCACCGTGGCGTAGGCGACCCCACCGTTCCCCACGGGGGCACCGGCCTGTGCCATGGTGCGCTGCAGGCCGAAGCTCCCGGAGGCATATGAGACCGTGGCATAGGGGCGATCGATGGATGGGACGGTGGACAGGTTCACCACCCCACCCGCCGCGTTCCCCCACAGCGCGCTCGCATTGGAGCGCACCACATCGAGTCCTTCCACCGCCGCGAGGTCGATCTGATCGAAGGCGGTCCGGCCATCGGGCTCCGTCTCCGGGATACCGTCCAGCAGCACCCGAATGCCGCGGGATGTTCCGGCGTTCGAGCGATCCCCCGCCCCGCGGGCGCCAAAGCCACGGATCGTGATCCGCACATCGGAGGTGCCATAGCGGGACTGCACGAGCGCACCCGGAACCCCCAGCACGCCATCCTGCAGCCCCACGCCAGCGGTGCCGGCGAAGTCCGCCCGATCGCGATGCGTGATGGCGAGCGGTGCCGAGCCGGCCCCCTGCGCACTGCGCGTCGCCCGGACATTCACCGGGGTCAAACGTTGGGTCAGGCTGTCACGACGGGCGGCAGAATCCTGCGAAGCCCGCGGCGTACCTTGGGCCATACCAACCGCAGGGGACAACACGCAGAGCAGGACGGCATAGAGTCGCCAAGTGGTACGGCGGGGCGTCGGCAAGGGGGGGCGCATCGGGGAAGCTGAGGAGTGGAACCATGAATTTTTTATGAACTTCGCAGTCTACGCCTCGGATCCAGTCCAAGCAAGACGGGAGGAGACCGGTCCGCCGGCCCCCTCCCGCTCCTGTGTCCCACACGGTTCGCCGCGCGAGGCGCTTACGGCTTCTGCCCCTGCAGCCAGTAGCCGAACCACTGCCGCAGCCGTCCCAGACGATCGACCAGCAACCACGGTTCACCCGTCCGGCTCAGGTCATGGTTCGAGCGGGGATAGCGCACCATCTCCACGGGAACGCCCTGCTTCTTGAGCGCCATGAACCACATCTCGGCGTTCCCCATCGGCGTCCGGAAGTCCTCCTCGCTCTGTACGATCAGCATGGGCGTCTTCACGTTGTTCACATAGCGGATCGGCGACAGCGTGTCGTAGAGCTTCTGGTTGTCCCACGGCTTGCCATAGAACTCATACTCGGTCAGCCCCTGCGCATCGCTGGACCCGTACCAGTAGGTCCACTCGGTAATCGTCCGATCCGTCTCAATCGCCTTGAAGCGCGTGGTCTTCGTCGCCAGCCAGGTGGTCATAAATCCACCGTACGAGCCGCCCGTCGCCCCCATCTTCGTGCTATCGACATCGGGACGCGCCGCGACGATGTCCACCGCCTTCATGAGATCCTGATAGTCCTCCATCCCCCAGCGCCCGCGGGTGCTGTAGGTAAAGGGCGCGCCGTAGCCGCTCGACCCACGCGGGTTCGTGAAGAGCACGAACATCCCTTGGGCGGCGAGGTTCTGGAATTCATCAAACCACCCTTCGCCGTACGCGGAGTGCGGGCCGCCATGGATGTAGATCACCATGGGATACTTCTTGCCGGGCTCATAGCCGTACGGCTTCATGAGCCAGCCTTCGATCTCCAGATTCCCCACGCTCTTGTAGGTGAAGCGCTCGGCGTCACTCCACACCACATCGGCATTGACGTCGTCATTGAAGCGCGTGAGCTGCCGCTCCCCAGAGCCGTCTGCGTTGGCCACGAACAGCTCCGTAGGCTTCGCCATCGACGTCGACACATACGCCATCGATGTGGCCGCCTCGTTGAGCGACATCCCGCGCAGCTGCCGACGGCCATTCACGATCTCCTTCGGCGCCGCCTTCCCCTGCAGATCCGCCTCAAGAATCGCCGTCCGGCCGCCGATCTCCGCCGTAAACAGCAACCGACCGGTCGCGAGCCATTCGATGTTGGCCGGCTCAAACTGCCAGCTGCCGAGCAGATTCTTCGGCGTCCCGCCATCCACACCGATGGTGTAGATGCGCGCCGACTGCGTCCGCGCCGGCCGTCCCACGAAGGCCAGCGTCCGGCTGTCCGCCGACCAGGCCAGATCCGATTCGGCGCCCATCCACTCTGCCACCTTGCGCGGCGTGCCGCCGTTCGCACTCACCACATAGATGTCCGCATCATTGCGATCGGCTTCATCGCGCACCTTGTCGTATGGCAGCTTGGCCAGCGAATCCCGCTCGAGATCGACCACGGAATCCGGTCGCAGCCGCGCATCGGCCACGAACGCGATCCACTGTCCATCGGGCGACACCACCGGGCTCCGATGGGAATAGGCGGTCGTGGTGAGCATGCGCCGCGCGGTATCGCCAAACGCCTGACGCCAGAGCTGCTGCGGGCGCCAGCTGCGCGCGACCGCACGGCCCGGCACAAAGCCCACACCATTGCTCTTATACGTCATGTCGACCACGTGCCGGCCATCAAACCGCGCCGGCTCCGTCGGCCGAGTGATCGCCTCGAAGGGCGGCTTCGCCATCGGCTGCATGCGCGCGAAGGGATCCGCCGCCCCAGCGGCCGGTGCCGTCGGCGTGTCCTGCCGCGCGGGCCCCGTGAAGACCGCGAAGGCATGCGATGCGGGCATCGACCCGTCGGGGTAGCCGTCCACCTGTACCGCTTCCCCGGCCGGTTCATCCAACCGAACCGCCCACGTGTTCCCACGCCCACCGGGGCGGGCCGAGGTGAAGAGGAGGTACTTCCCGTCGGGGGACCAGCGCGGGTTGCTGCTTTCCGTGCCCGGAGCCGTCCACCGCTGTGGCGCACCCCCCGCGGTATTCACGACCCATACTTCGTTGTGACGGCTATTGCTCCCTTCCACGGCACGCGTCACCGTCATGGCCACCCGCTTGCCATCGGGGGACATCGCCGGCGTGGAGACGGACACCACGCGGTACCAGTCCGCCAACTGCATCGCGCGCGGTCCCTTGGGGAGGCGCGTCGTGGCTGGCACGGTTTCGCCACTGGTGATGGTGGCGCCGCCACGGCCACCGCCGCGCTGCGCCATCAGAGGGGGCGCGACCATGGCGCTGAGCGCCAGGACACCAAGCACACGCCCGGTGCGTGAACGGAACGGAGCAGACATAAGCACAGGATCCACGGGGAGACCGCAACAGCCACCGGGGCCACTCCCCGGCGGACGGACGGGCGAAATGTCGGTCCCGTCCCTCCCCCCCGCAATCACGCCCCCCTTTGACGCCACGGCGCCGCCAGCGCACCCTTCGGCATGACTGATTCCTCGCGCATTCGCGTGGCCGTGGCCCAGACCACCCCCGCCCGGTCGTCCGCCGACGCCCTCGACGTCATTGATCGCCAGAGCGCCGACGCCGCCGCCCGCGGCGTGCAGCTGCTGCTCTTCCCGGAAGCGTACGTGGGTGGCTATCCGCGAGGAGCAGGCTTTGGCGTGGTGGTGGGCTCCCGCACCGACGCGGGGCGCGAAGCGTTCCGCCGGTACTGGGCGGAGGCGATTGACGTCCCGGGACCGGCTGTGGATCGGCTCTCTGCG
>JBEIUK010000259.1:0-3846 GCA_040374415.1 Gemmatimonadaceae bacterium
CGGGAGCTGTCGTACCTTTCCAGGATGATGCCTTCCCCCCTCCTGGCGCCACGCGCCCTCCTTGCCCGCCGCGCGCCCTCGTGGCGGTGGCTGTGTGCCCTCACCGTGCTGTCGGCATCGGTCGTCCACGCCCAGCGCGGTGTCCCGCGCACCTCCGTGCCCTCCCCCGGCGCCGACGTCTTCCTCGTGCCGCTGAGCGCCGCCACGGGGACCGTCACCCTCGGCGTGCCGGCCAACCTCACCCGACGCGACGGCTACGATAACCAGCCGGCGTTCGCGCTGAACTCCCGCGAACTGTTCTACACCTCGACACGCAGCGACGGTCAGGCGGACATCTATCGCTATGACTTCAATACGGGACTCGCGGTCCCCGCGCGGCGGACGGCGCCGGAAAGTGAATACTCGGCCTTCCCCATCGAGAATGGCGCGGCGCTGGCGGTCATCCGCGTTGAGGCCGACTCCACGCAGCGACTCTGGCGGATGCCGCTCGGCGAGGGGAGCCCGACGCCGCTCTTTCCGGACATCAAGCCCGTGGGCTACTTCGCGCAGGCGGATGACTCCACGTGGGCGCTCTTTGTGCTCGGGACCCCCACCACCCTGCAGGTCGCGCACCTGGGGCGCCCCGGGAGTCAAACGGTGGCGCGCAACGTCGGTCGCGCACTCCATCGCATTCCTGGGACCACGCGCGTGAGCTTCATCCAGAAGGGGAGTACCGACTGGTATCTCATGCAGCTCGATCCGGCCACCGGGCGAATCGACACGTTGGTCAAGACGCTGCCGAAGGTGGAGGACCTCGCGTGGGTGGATAGCACCACCGCGCTGATGGCCACCGGAACGCGCGTGATGCAGTGGCGACGCGGGACGTCGGAGTGGGCGCCGCTCGCCGACTTCAGCTTCGCGCCGTTACGCAATATCACGCGGCTCGCGGTGAGCCCGAGCCGTCAGTGGCTCGCCCTCGTGGCCGATGCCGCCCCCCGCACGCCGTCCCCGTCGGTGGCGATCACGCACGTCGATCGCTTTGATGCGGCCACCATTCAACGCGATGTGGAGATTCTCGCCGCAGATTCCATGGAAGGACGACGGACCGGTGCGCCCGGTGCCGATCGCGCCGCCGCGTGGATCAGTGCGCAATTCCGCGCCGCGGGGCTCGTCCCTGCCGGCGATTCGGGGGGCTACCTGCAGCACATTCCCTTGCAGGCGCTTCCGCAAACGGGGGGCAATGCCGCATCCGGCGCCGCGGCCTCGGCCGGCGCGCTGTCCGCCGCCGCGCGGCAGCCGCGGCTTGGTGCCGTTGCTTCGTGGGCGCAGTGGGATTCGCTGCCGGCCGCGGTGCGGTTGCGCTCGAGCAATGTGGTGGGGGTCCTCCCCGGATCCGATCCAACGCTGGCCAACGAAGTCGTGCTCGTCACCGCGCATTACGATCACATCGGGATCAGCCGCCCCGTCGACGGCGACTCCATTAACAATGGCGCCGACGACGATGCCTCCGGGGTGACCGCCGTCATCGAGATCGCGAAGGCGATGCGGACGGGGCCGCGTCCGAAGCGCACCATCGTGTTCATGGCAATCACGGGTGAAGAGGTGGGGGGCTTCGGCACGCGGTGGTATATCGCGCATCCCGTCCGTCCGCTGGATCGCACCGTCGTGGATCTCAATATCGAAATGATCGCGCACCCCGACTCGCTCGCCGGGGGCTTCGGCAAGGCGTGGCTCACCGGCTACGAGCGGTCGACGCTTGGGGATCTGCTCGCCGACAATGGTATTCCCCTCGTACTCGATCCTCGGCCAACGCAGCGGTTCTTCGAACGCAGCGACAACGCCGCGTTCGCGCGCATCGGGATCCCGGCGCATTCGCTATCGACCTTTAATCTGGTGACGCCGTATCACCATCCGAAGGACGAAGCCGCGACCATCGATGCGCCACACATGGCGCAGGTGATTGGGGCCAGCGCCCGCGCGCTGCGGCTCTTAGCCGACGGCCCGCGTCCGGTCTGGCATCCGGGCGGTCAGCCGCTGCCGGCGCCCGCCCGTCCGGCGCGATAACTGCGAGGTATGTACCCCAAAGCCACAGGGCGCCGGTGCAGCGGATGCACCGGCGCCCTGTTACGCATCGTGGACCGCGTTACGCCTTGGTGACGCCGCGGAATCGTGGCGTGTAATCCGGGAAGATCACCGAGAGGTTGGAATTCCCCAGACGGTTCTGGACGATCTCCGCGAGCATGTCGCGATGATCGAGCGTCACGCGGAGATCCTGCCCGGACTCGAGGTTCTCGCGGGCGAGCCCCGGCCACCCGTTGGTCAGGACCCGACCGCCATTGATCTTCTTCCCCATGGCGAAGGCCACGTTGCCCCGACCATGGTCCGTCCCGCGATTGCCGTTTTCGCGCGCGTTGCGCCCAAACTCCGAGATCACCACCACCGTCACATTGGCACTGGTGGTGCCCTGAATCACGTCCGCGTGGAAGGCGGCCAGCGTGGAGGAGAGCTGCAGCATCTGGGTGTGCATATAGCCGCCATCCAGCGTGGCGATAGGTCCCTGCTGGTTGTGCGTGTCCCATCCGCCAAGGAAGGCGTGAATCGCTTCCACGCCCACGTCGGCCTTGATGAGCGCGGCCGCCGATTTCATCGCGTTCCCAAAGCCAGTCGTGGGATAGGCGGCGCCATTCTGCGTGGTGTAGCCGGTGAAGTTGACCGACTTGAGGAGCGCAATCGTATTCACCGCGTCCAGCGCGTTCGCGGCGATCGGATCCGTGGCCGTGGCGTAGTTGTTCGCGATGAACTGCGCACGCGCCGCCGCTGTATTGGTGTCGCCACCGATGGTGTACGTCGCGGGTGACGCGATGGGCAACGCCTTGGGGGCCCCCAGCAGCGTGCGGGGCAACCCGGCGGTCAGGCTCATGGCCCGCAGTGGGGAGCCTGCCTTCATCGGGGCGATCGTCGCGAGATGCCGCCCCAGCCACCCAGAGGCAATGCTCAGATCGCGCGGCTTCCCCGCTTCGATGTACCGCTGGGCATCAAAGTGGGAGCGGGAGGGGTCGACCGACCCCGTCGCATGCGCCACCAGCAGTTCGCCGGCCGTATACGCCGGCATCAACGGCATCATCCCCGGCGAGAAGCCAAAGAAGTTGTCGAGCGCCGTCGCCTTCGGCCCCGTGCCGGCGGCATCGGGGCGCGCGATCGCGAGATTCGGACGCCCTGTGTAATAATCGGGATCGCCAAAGGGCACGACCAACGACATCCCATCCATGCCACCGCTCAGGAACACCGAGACAATGATGTCACGGCTCGAAGCGGACTGCGCCATCACAACATTCGGCAGCCAACTCGGCAGGATGGCCGCAATGCCAACACCCAGGCCGGTGCGAAAGACATCACGCCGGGAGAGCGACTGATATTCGGAGCAGCCCGCTTCGGGTAGGGTCTCACTCATCGCGCAGATTCCTGGAAGGGCGTGTCGTCGCGGTCGGCATCAGGTCAGTACCACTGGAACTGGGTGCTGCTGGCCGCGAGCGCGAGCGTTTCCCGCACACGGGCGTCGGAGTAGGTCCCGGCCTTGAGATACGTCAGCAACGCGGCCTTGAGCCCGGTGGGCGCTTCGCCCCCAAACAGCCGCAGATTGATCTGGTTCACCACCCCTTCGGCGGTGTCCACCGGCGCCCGGAAGCGCGTCACCGTGTTCACGCGCACCGTGGTCGTGGAGTTGGCGTTGGCAAAGTTCTGCGCATACGACCAGCGCTGTGTGATCAACCCGCTCCACCACTCCACCCGATCCGGATAACCATCGGGCTGTTCCCAGTTGAAGCTCATCTGCGACATGGCATCCATCGCCTGCCGCGGCGGACGCGC
>JBEIUK010000002.1:0-36364 GCA_040374415.1 Gemmatimonadaceae bacterium
GAGATCATTGACGGTCCACGCGATGACGCGCACCCCGCGCGCACGGGCCGCCGCCACCAAGGCCGCGTCGATGAGCTCCGCGTGCTGCCACAGCGCATCCGGCGGGGTCGCCCCAAGGCGGTCCGACTGGTCCACCGGTTAACTGTCACTGAGCCAACCAATCGAGCGGTCCGGATCTGCCCCGCGGATAGCCGAGGGGATCCGATGGTCAAAAGCGTGCACGGCCGTGGCGACCTCCGGATGCCGCGCGAGGCAGGCGAGCAGAGGCTGCTCAATGCCCGCGGCTTTCACCTCGACGTAGACGCGTCCGCGGCCCCCGACCATGGCCAGCACGGCATCCAGCGTGGGGACGCGCCCGCCACGGGCCAAAGGCATGGCGAGGAGCTCCTCGGCCGACACCGTGGCAATCGGACACACGATTGAGCCCGTCGGCGTGACCACTGTGACCGCTGGATCATGGTGCACCACGACGACCCCGTCGGCGGTCGCATGGACATCCAGCTCCAGGCCGTCAGCCCCCTGGGCTAGCGCCAGCTCGAAACCGGGGAGCGTGTTCTCTGGGGCCTCGCGCGGAACGCCCCGATGGGCGATGATCTCTGGCGTGCGCATCATTCCGCTGCAGCCGCTCCCTGGGGGAAGGGGAATCGTGGCACCGGCCTTAACGCCGCGTGCCGCGGTTCGTCCAATTCACTGAAAGATATGAACAAGCCCACCGGCGGGGAGGAGGGGCCTGACGACCGCCTTTTGATCGAGCGGTGGCAGGCCGGTGACGAGCGTGCGGCCGCCCAGTTAGTGGAGCGGCACGCACCGGCGCTCGCGCGCTTTGCCGTTCGGCTCGGGATGGACGAGGACGTCGACGATCTGGTGCAGGATACGTTCGTGCGGGCCTTTGGCGCGCTGGAGACGTTTCGGGCCGACAGCTCACTGCGCACGTGGCTCTTCACGATCGAGCGGCGACTGGTGATCGATCGGCGACGCAGCCAAGGGCGACGGGGGGCGGACGTGGAGATTGAGGACACACATGTCGCTACGAGCTATGATGCCCTCGACGCCATGGTGGCGGATGAGTCGCGGCGTCGGATGGCGGCGGCGATGCAGTCGCTGACGCGGATGCAACGGGATGTGTTCACGCTGCGGATTCAAGAAGGGCAGAGCTACCGGGAAATCGCGGAAATTCTGGGCACCTCGGAAGGGGCGGCTCGGGTGCATTACCACAACGCCATGCGGGCGGTGAAGGAGTGTCTCGATGACTGACTGCAGAAACGCGGAATGCCGCGATCAACTTCCCGATCTGGTGAACGGGACCCTCGCCGCGGCTGAGCACGCCGCGGTGCAAGCGCACCTCGTGGACTGTCAAGCGTGCACCGATGAGGTGGCGCTGATCCGCGTGGCGCTCGCCGTTCGTCTGCATCGCGATGTGACCGACGTGGCCGCCATTGTCCGACAGTTGCCGCGTCCCATCGCGGCTGAGCAGGCCGGTGCGCCCACCGTCATCGCGTTGCACGCCGCGGGTGGCCGTCGGTCCCGCTGGCGTGCACAGGCAGCATGGCGCATGGCCGCTGGCGTCGGGCTGCTCATTGCAGGTGGATGGTCGATCCACCTGGTGCGCAGCGGCAGTGTGGCGATGCTGGGCTCGGAGCCATCAGACTCTGTGCAGCTGGCCGCGGCCGCGGAGTCGATCCGCGCGGTGCCAACGGGCGTCGCATCCGGAACGGTCGCCATTGGCAACATCAGTGACTACACCGACGAAGAGCTCGAGCGGTTGCTGGAGCGGGTTGATCGCTGGGACGGCGCGACCTCTGCGGACGCGGGTACCGTATCCACCCCCATTCTCCCGGTGCAGTCCGGAGGAACGACACGATGATCATTCCCAACAGGCCCCATGTTCAGCGGCTGCCGCGGAGTGTGCGCGGTGCGGCGCTAGGACTGGTATGCGCCGCCGTGCTGGCCCAGGGGCACGCCGACGCACAGGGCGGCGGTGGTATGCGCCCGGGAGCGCGCGATGTGGCGCCCCGCGGCCTCGGCGGACAGCAAGGGGCCCGTCGCGAACTGCTGGAACAACGGTTGCAACAGCGCATCGATCAGGTCGTGCGTGAGCGGCTGGCGCTCACTGACGAGCAAGTGGCCAAACTGCGCGAGGCCGCCGGAAAGATCGACGCGGATCGGCGCAGCTTACAGCGCGAGGAGCTGTCCACGCGTGCCGCGATTCGTGCCGAATTACTTGCCGGGGACAAGGCCAACGAAGCACGGGTGGCGGAACTCCTGGATCGGATGCCGAAGTTGGAGCGCCGTCGCATTGATCTGATGGAGCAGGAGCAGCGGGAGTTGGCCAAGTTCCTCACCGCCTCGCAACGCGCGCGCTATGTGGGGCTGCAGGATGAGCTGCGTCGGAGCATGCAAGACATGCAACGGCGTGGCGCCGATCGGCCGCCGCCGCCGGACGACGCCAGTGCCGAGCGGCCACGTCGCCGGCCGCCGCCGGCCCCCTGATGCAGGTGATGCAGGAAGCCGACTGACACCGAGCGGGCCGGTGACGCGCCACCACAGCTCCACGCGGGCCGCTGGTGGCGTTTCGTCATGAAGCGGCATAGTTTCCTTCCAGCGTGCGCCCAGGTGGCGGAACTGGCAGACGCAGGGGACTCAAAATCCCCCGACCTTACGGTCTTCCGGGTTCGACCCCCGGCCTGGGCATGTGGTGGTGGCTTGTAAACGCGTCACCGTAGGACTGTCGTGTAACGCGGGACCCTGTCCGTTCGTCTTTGTCTGGACGGTGGAAGCCGTGATGGGGTGTAGCTCAATGGCAGAGCGCTCGACTGTTAATCGAGTGGTTGGTGGTTCGACTCCACCCGCCCCAGTAGAACCAGCGCCTGTTCCGTTCGCGGAGCAGGCGCTGCGTTGTTTCAGCCCGTGGCGCCGCGTTTTCGCTTGCCGCTCAGACCGGCCCTCCCCTAGCTTCCCCTGATTGAGCACCGGACGCGCCCCGCTTGCCTACGCAGGCCGCCCGTCCGATCGGTTTTTCCTGTGCCCCACCCGCTATGACCACGACGCTGCACCTCGATCACTCCCCGGTTCACGCCATTCAGGCTGGTTGCCTCGCGGTCATCGTGCCGCAGGACCCGGCCCTCTGTGACACGCTCCGGGCCCTCGACGCGCTCGTGCATGGGGCCTTAGCGCGGTCGATCAACCGCCGGGACTTCCGCGGCGGTCGCGATGAGACGCTGTTGCTCGTGGGGGATGACGCGGGGATTCAGCGCATTCTCCTCGTGGGTCGGGGCAGCGCCCCTCTGACCCGGACCAGTGCTCGGCGCGCGGCTGCCATTGCGGCGCGTCAGGCGACGCGCCTCGGCACGGGCACCTTACACGTCTTGCTGCCGGATGCGACGGACGCCGCCGTCGAAGGGCTCGTGATCGGTGCGAGTGCGGGGGCGTGGTCGTATCCGGATATGCAGACGCCAGCGCCGGAGCGCGAGCGTCGGGCGCGGATCGCCAGCATCACCGTGATGGCGGCGGACACCGCAGAGGCACGCGCGGCATTCGCCGCAGGCTGTGCCGTGGCCGAGGGGCAGACCATCGCGCGACGTCTGGGGCAGATGCCGGGGAATGTCTGCACGCCGGAGACATTTGTCGAAGTGGGACGCGAGATCGCCCAGCGCCACGGTATGACGCTCACCGTGCTGGGTCGCGACGACATGGAACGGGAACGGATGGGGTCGTTTCTGTCGGTCGCGCAAGGCACCCCGCAGGAGCCGCGCCTCGTGGCGCTGGAGTACCGAGGGGGAGCGGCCGACGCCCAGCCCGTGGTCCTCATTGGGAAGGGCCTGTGCTTCGATACCGGTGGCATCTCCATCAAGCCGGCGGCCGAAATGGAGTGGATGAAGTTCGATATGTCTGGGGCTGGTGGCGTCATGGGCGCCATGGAAGCGATCGGGCGGTTACAGCTGCCCATCAACGTCGTGGGCATTATTGGGTCCACGACCAACATGCCCTCCGGCACCGCCGTCAAGCCGGGTGACGTCGTGCGGGCAGCCAATGGCAAGACCATCGAAATCATCAACACCGATGCCGAAGGACGACTGGTCCTCGCGGATCTGCTGGTCTTCGCCAAGCGATACAACCCGGCCGTTGCCATTGATGCGGCCACGCTCACCGGCGCGATTGTGATCGGGCTCGGCCACCAGGCGACCGGCGTCTTCGGTCCCGATCGCGCGGTGGTTGATGAAGTCGTAGCCGCCGGCCACGAAGCGGGCGAACCTGGATGGCCCTTGCCACTCTGGGATGAGTACAAGGAGCAGATCAGTTCTGACGTGGCGGATCTCAAGAACACCGGCGGTCGCGCTGCGGGCTCCATTACCGCCGCGTTGTTCCTCAAGGAGTTCGTTGACGGCTTCCCATGGGTGCATCTCGATGTGGCCGGGACCGCGTATTCCCAGAGTGATTTGGGCTGGCTGCCCAAGGGACCCACCGGCGTGCCGGTTGGCACCTTTGTGGAATTTGTACGCGCCCGGGCGCGGTGACCGCTCGCACGTGGCGTAGGGTCGGCGTGCTGCTGGCATGGTTGATGCCAGTGGCCGTCGCGCATGCCCGGCAGGCACAGCCCGCGAAGGCGGTACCGCCCGCCGGACAGCCGCCAACGGCGCGCGCCGCCACCGACACCCAGCCATCGACCGCGGCGGACAGCCTCCGGAACGCCAGGGCGCAGGCGCGCATCGACAGCATCGCGAAGGCCAAGGCGGCGGACACCGTGAAGGCACCCATGGCGACGTTCGAAGCGCCCATGGCGATGGATGCCGTTGACCGGTTGCAGTTCAGTCGGTCGGAGCTGTTGGCCACCGGAGCGATGAATCTCGCGGATCTTCTGGATCGCGTGCCTGGGGTCACCACGTATCGCACGGGGTGGCTCGCCGGCATGCACGCCGCGACGTACCACGGCGATCTGCGTCGCATTCGCATCTTCTTCGACGGCATTGAGCGGGACGCCATTGAAGCCCGGAACGGCGGCATGCTCGACCTCGATGACATTCCCCTCTGGGCACTGGAGGGGGTCCGCATTGAGCGGACGGCTGGAGAGGTGCGGGTCTGGCTCACCGGCTGGTCGGTTCGCAAAACGATCCCGTATTCTCGCGTGGACATTTTCACCGGGGATCTGAACACCAACGGATTCCGGGTACATTTTGGCCGGCGGTTTGCCAATGGATTTGCGCTCCAGTTTGTGGGCCAACAAATGGCGACACAGTCCGGACGTGTCTCGGCATTCACCACCCAAGAGACGACGCGCGGGGCCGGCGATGGCAGTCAGCAATTGCTCGATGTCCGGCTGGGGTGGTCCCGTGCCCGCTGGACCATCGATGTGCAGGGCACGAGCTCGAACCGGGACCGCGACCCGAAAACCGCGCGGACGGAAGCGTACACCAGTCTGCCAGCCTATCGCGGATCACGTCGCGAAGGATTCGCCCGCGTGGCATACGGGGACACGCTGGGGGGCCTCTGGGGTCAGTTGATGGTCGGCGCGCTGGCAACCCGCCTCGATGGCATCGGCAGTAGCACCGAAGACAGCACGGTGCGACGCGACACGCTGGGGTCCAGAACCCAGCAGGTGATGGTGGTGGGCTATCGGGGGCACCGGTGGCAGACGTCGATCATCGATCGGATGCGACCCGTGAATGGACGGACATGGCATGCCCCCGCCGTCCGCGCGGGGCTCACCCTCGGTGCCTATCAGTTGGAAGCGGTGGCAGAACGCCGTGCCCTCGACTCGCTCTCCACGGTGGATGTGCGTGCCGTGGCGCATCCCCTACGCTGGCTCACGCTGACCGGTGCGCATTCGCTGCGCCTGCCGACGAGTGCCGTGTGGGGGCCGAACATGGCCGCCACGCGCGCTGAGGCACACGTGGCCTGGCGTGGCATTACCATGGGCGCCGGGATGATTCACGAAGAGCCCAACCGGCTGACGCTCCCTGTGCTCTTTGGACCATCGCGCGGCATGATTTCGGCGGTGGCGTCCAACGGGATCGTGGCCTCGCTGTCGGGGCCGCTGTACAAGGCCATCACGGTGGACGTCCAGGCGGTGCGCTGGGATGCCGCGCAGTATTTCCGCCCGCAACTCTCCGTGCGCAGTGAAGTGGCGCTGCGCACGAATTGGCTCAAGCAGTTTCCGAAGGGTCAGTTCTCGATTAATGCGCGCTTCATGCACGAAGTGCGCGATCCCGTGCCGTTTGCGTGGACCGCGGCAGGGGCCGAGACCGCGCGGATCGCGCAGTCCTACCAATTGCTCACGGGACTGCTGGAACTCCGGATCCAGAACGCTACCCTGTTTTATCAGTATCGGAACATGACGGGGACGGATTACGAGCAGATCCCTGGCATCCTGATGCCACCCGCGGTGCAGATGTATGGCGTCCGCTGGGAATTCAGCAACTGACACCGACCCTCGATGACGCGATTGACGGGACACCCCAGGGACGTTTCATTGCCCCCCACATGATTCGATCCATGACGGGGTTCGGACAGGCCGAGGGACTGGTGGGCACCGCGCGCGTGAGCGTCGAAGTGCGCACGGTCAATCATCGGTTCTTCTCGCCGAGCATCAAGTTGCCCGGGGCCTTCTCCCGCTGGGAAGCTGACGTGCGGGAGGCCATGCGCCTCAGAGTCTCACGCGGTCATGTCACCCTCTCCGCTCGGGTGGAGCGGGCGATCGGGGCCGGCGCTGCCTTTGATGAGCGCCGCGTTGCGGAAGTGGTCGAGGCGCTCCGCGCCCTTCAGAGCCGCTTCACACTGGCCGGGGACGTCGATCTCGCCACCGTGCTCCGGATGCCGGACGTCATGGTGACACCGCGGGACGATGATGAGACCGGGACGGCCGCTGAGCTCGTTGCGGTGGTGGAGCGCGCCCTTGAGGGTTTGGGGCGCACCCGGGCGGAGGAAGGGGAGCGGTTGGTTGCCGTGCTGTTGGACCGCCTGAATATCCTGTCGGGCGCCCTCGCTCGGATCGCTGCCAGGGCCCCGGAACGGGTGGTGGCACAGCGCGATCGCCTCCGGTCAGCCGTCCGGGAGCTCACCGACGGCTTGGCCGTCGATGAACAGCGGCTGGCGCAGGAGATCGCGCTGCTGGCGGACCGCATGGACATCAGCGAGGAATTAGACCGTTTTCAGGCCCATATCGCCGCCTTTCGGGGCGCCCTGACCGACCCTGGCACCGAGCCGGTGGGAAAGCGGTTGGGCTTTCTCCTCCAGGAAATGCTCCGAGAAGCCAATACCACCGGCAGCAAAGGGGCTGACGCCTCCATCCTGCACGAGGTCGTCGCCGTGAAAGAGGAGCTGGAGCGGATCCGTGAGCAGGTGGAGAATCTCGAATGATCGGATTTCCGGTCATTTTGTCCGCCCCGTCTGGTGGGGGGAAGACGACAATCACCCGCCTCCTGCTGGAGCGGCGGACGGATGTGGGTTATTCTGTTAGTTGTACGACGCGGGCGCCGCGGGCCGGAGAGGTGGACGGACGGGACTATCGGTTCCTGACCGTGGAGGCCTTCCGGGCAGCGGTCGCCACCGGGGAGTTCGCGGAGTGGGCGGAGGTGCATGGCAACCTGTACGGCACACTACGCTCCGAGATTTCCGGGCAGCTCGCCGCCGGACGCCATGTGTTGATGGACATTGATGTACAGGGCGCTCGGCAGTTTCAGGCCGCGTTCCCGGATTCGGTGCTCATTTTCGTTTTGCCGCCATCGGGTGATGTCCTCAAGGCCCGGTTGACGGGACGCCAGAGTGAAAGCCGGGAACGGTTGTTGGTGCGGTTGCAGAACGCCCGCGACGAACTGGCCGAGATTGGCCGGTATCGGTACGTGGTGGTGAACGACGATTTGGAACGGGCGGTGTCGCAGGTCAGCGCGATTATCGACGCGGAAGGTTTACGGCACGACCGGGTGCATGCTCTCGAGGAGCAGGTTGAGGGGCTGGTCGCGCAGTTGGAACGGGAAATTCACGACTTCACCACAGGTGAGTGACTTATGCAGGTGTTCACACCGCTCGACGTGGCCAAGCATTCGGCCAACAAGTATCTCAGTGTGCTGATCGCGGCCAAGTTCGCCCGTCGGCTCAACGAGTTTCCGCGCGATCGTGCGCTGCATGAGAAGAAGCTGACCACGCGGGCCCTCGAAGAACTGTCGGCCGGCGACATCGACTACACCGTGGTGCCACGCCGCCGCTCGGCCTGAGCGCCGGCTGGTCGGCTGGATCCACGGCGCCCCGCGCCCCTAATCGAGACCGCTCGTCGTGGATGCCAGGGACCGGTTGCGGCGCTATCTCGAACAGCGCCGGGAAGTTGGTGAGTCGGAATTGATCCTCGACGGGATGCCCGTCGAGGATCTCTTGGCCTTGATCGGCGCCAAGGCCCAACCCGCGAGCCGCAAGGTAGCGGGCCCAGCGGCGCATGCCGCGCCGTCCGCGCGGTCAGTGACCCCCGAGGCGGCGACGCCCGCTCCAGCGGTGGTGGCCGAGCCGGTGGCCCCACCGCCCCCGCCAGCTCCCCGGTTCGCCGAGGGGGCGACAGCGGATTGGCGCCAGACCCTCCGCGCGGCGGAGAGCGCGGGGGGGACAACGCCCCCGGCCACGCCCCCGGCGGCGCCGTCCGCCACCAGTACAATGGCACCAGTGGCCACCGACGTGTGGCCCTCGTGGCTGACCGCGTTGGAGCTCCCTACTGGGCTCACGGTGTCCTCAACGGCGCTGGTGTCGCCCTCGCTCGCGTCGCTGAATTTGGACGGGGTGGCGCAGCAGGTGGCGGCATGCACCGCATGCGCCCTGCATGAGCGGGCGCGGCATGCGGTGCCTGGCGAAGGGAATCCGGCCGCCGAGGTGGTCTGCGTGGGCGAAGGACCTGGGGAGCAGGAGGATGCACAGGGGGTCCCCTTTGTCGGGCCCTCAGGAGACCTGCTCACCAAGATGCTCGCCGGCATTCAGATCAATCGGGCCGACGTGTTTATCTGCAATGTGGTGAAGCATCGTCCGCCGGCGAATCGGGATCCGTTGCCGGAGGAAGTCGCGGCCTGCATGCCCTATCTGCATCGACAGCTCGACGTGGTGCGGCCGCGCGTGATTCTGGCGCTTGGACGTGCCGCCGCGCAGGCCGTGCTGGCGACGGATACCGCGCTGGGGCGACTCCGTGGACAGATTCACCGGTATCAGGGGATTCCAGTCATCGTGACCTATCATCCGGCCGCGCTCCTCCGTAACGAGGAGTGGAAGCGTCCGGCCTGGCAGGATCTCAAAATGGCGCGCCGCATATTGGACGCCGCGCGCGCGGCTGCGCCGTCAGACACTCCGCGAGGATCGTGACAGCATGACGAGTCTGGTGCCAACGCCTGACACGGCGTTGCCGGTTGGCCGTGATCCGTACAAGGAACGCCGGCCGCCGTGGTCAGAAGAAGCGGAACAGGCGGTGTTGGGCGCGATGCTGCTCGACACCGATGCGGTGACCCGCGCGACGGAACATGTGGATGACACCATGTTCTATCGCGAGGGACATCGGCGGCTGTTCCGGGCGATGATCACGATCATCGGTGCGGGTGGGGCCGTCGATCCCCTCACCGCCGCCGATGAACTCGAGCGGCGCGGCGAACTCGCGCAGGCTGGCGGTCGGGAGTATCTGGCCTTCCTGCTCGATACGGTGCCGACCGTCGCCAACGTGGAGTACCACGCGCGCATTGTGCGTGAGAAGGCGTTGCTGCGGCGCCTCATCGAAGTCTCCACCGAAATTGTCGGCGAAGCCTTCGAGGGGCGCACGACGGCGGGCGACCTGCTCGATACCGCCGAGGCGCGTATCTTCGCGTTGGGCCAATCGCGGGAGCGCACCGGCTTCTCCCGCATCAAGGAATTGTTGTGGCCCGCCATGGAGAAGCTCGAAATGCTCGCCCAGCGCGACCAGGCGATCACGGGCGTGCCCTCGGGTTTCCATGAGCTCGACCACATGACCTCCGGGTTCCAACCGGCCGATCTGGTGATCGTGGCGGCCCGTCCGTCCATGGGCAAGACCGCATTCACGCTGAACATTGCGCAGCACGCCGCGATTACGGCCAAGGCGGGCGTGGCCTTCTTCTCGTTGGAAATGAGTAAGGAATCGCTGGTCCAGCGTATGCTGGCCAGCGAGGCGCTCATTGACGCGCAGGCGCTGCGTAAAGGTGGTAGGGCGCTCGATGAATCGATGCCGCGTTTGGCACAGGCGGCAGGTATTCTCAGTCATGCCCCAATCTTCATCGACGACACGCCTGGTATCGGGCTGCTGGAGATGCGCGCGAAAGCCCGTCGGCTCAAGTCTGAGCATGACATCGGGCTCATCATGGTGGACTACCTGCAGCTCATGAGCGGGCCCGCGAACAGCGAGAATCGCCAGCAGGAAGTCTCCCAGATCTCGCGTGGACTCAAGGCGCTGGCGAAGGAGCTCGGGGTCCCCGTGATCGCCCTCTCGCAGCTGTCCCGTGCGCCGGAACAGCGTTCCGGCGACGAAAAGGGCCGTCCACAGCTGTCTGATCTGCGTGAATCCGGCGCCATCGAGCAGGACGCGGACGTGATCATGTTCATTTTCCGGCAAGAGGTCTATGCCGAGCGTGATGAAAATGGTCGCCTCAAAGATCCTACCCTCGAAGGCAAGGCCGAGATCATCATCGGCAAGCAGCGGAATGGTCCGACGGGCAATGCGCGGCTGTTCTTCCACAAGCAGTACACGCGCTTCGACAACTTCTCCAATCGTCAGCCTCCCCCAGACTTCGGCAGTGGCCCGAAGTTGGTCACGGGGCCGGACGACTACGCGCCGTTTTGATGGCGAAAGCCCGCACTGTGTACCGCTGCACCGAATGCGGCGCCGAGTCCCCCAAATGGTCCGGACGCTGCGACGGCTGCGCGGCGTGGAACACGCTGGCCGAGGAACCGGTGGCGGCGGTGGTCACCAGCAAGCGGACGGCGGCGCGAGCTGCTGTGGGGATCGCCGGCTCGGCGGTCGCCTTGCATTCCGTCACCGGTGCGGAGACGCATCGTTGGAAGACCGGGTTGCAAGAGCTCGATTTCGTCCTCGGTGGGGGAATTGTACCGGGGAGCATGGTGCTCGTCGGCGGCGAACCGGGCATCGGGAAGAGCACCCTGCTGCTCCAGGTGACGGCTCGGCTTGAAGAGGCCGGACACGCCACGTTGTACGTCTCGGGCGAAGAATCTGCGTTGCAGGTGAAGCTGCGCGCAGACCGGTTGGCGGAGTCGGCCGGCACCGTGGCGTTGCTCACGGAGACGTCGCTTGAGACCATTCTGGCAACGGCGGCACAGCCGCGGGCCGATGGGCGTCGCATCGATGCGTTGGTGATTGACTCGATCCAGACGGTGCATACCGAGCTCCTTGAAGGAGCCCCCGGCAACGTGGGGCAGGTGCGTGAGTGCGCCGCGCGCCTCATGCGCTTCGCGAAGGATTCCGGCACCACGGTGTTCGTGATTGGCCACGTGACGAAGGGGGGCGGGATCGCCGGTCCGAAGACCCTTGAACACATTGTGGACACCGTGCTCTACTTCGAAGGCGACGGTACCTTGGATCATCGGGTGCTGCGGGCCACGAAGAACCGCTTTGGCTCGGTGGACGAGATTGGGGTCTTTCGGATGGTCCCCACCGGACTGATCCCCGTTGAAAATCCCTCCGCGCTCTTTGTGGGCGATCGCGAAGATGTCGCGAGCGGGAGTGCCGTCTGTGCGCTGATGGAGGGGACGCGTCCCGTCTTGGTGGAGGTCCAGGCGTTGGCAGCACGCGCGGGCTTCGGCACACCACAGCGTGTGGCCAGCGGCGTGGATGCGCGACGTCTCGCCCTGCTGCTCGCCGTGCTGGACAAGCGCGGCGGTTTCTCCTGCGCGCAGCTCGATGTGTTTTGTAACATCGTTGGGGGTATGCGAGTGCAGGAGCCGGCCGTGGACTTGGCCATCGCGGCCGCGCTTGCCTCATCGGTCGTCGATCGACCGTTACCGGCACGCGCCATCTTCCTCGGGGAGCTTGGGCTCGGGGGCGAGGTGCGTCCCGTGTCCCAGGTGGAACGACGACTCGCTGAAGCGGCCAAACTCGGCATGACGCAGGTCTTTCTCTCAGAGCGGGCCGTACCGCGCCGCGTGCCCGGTGGGATGCACGTCGTTGGCGTGCGCACGCTGCGTGATGTCCTGCAACGCACGGTGGGTGCCGAGGCCGCCACATGAACGAGGAACGCACGATGTCGGATGATGCGGGACCGTCTCGTCCCCGTCGGGACGTGCCACTCCCAACCCCCTCGCGATCACGCGCGGACCGTGAGGAAGCCGCGGCCATCCGTCGCGATGTCGGCGTGGTGATCGTGGCCGGTGGCTCTGGCTCACGCGTCGGCACCGGGGAGCTCAAGCAATTTCGGTGGGTCGCGGGGAAGCCCGTTCTACTGCACAGCGTGCAGGCTTTTATGGCCCGCCCGGATGTTGCCGTGGTGGTCGTGGTCCTTCCGCGAACGCATGCGGCAGATCCACCACCGTGGCTGTTTCAATGCGACGTCGATCGCTTGCTGGTGAGTACCGGCGGTTCCGAGCGACATGAGAGCGTGATCAACGGGCTCGAAGACCTCCCGGAGGAGGTCGACATTGCTGTCGTGCACGATGCGGCCCGCCCCTTGGTGACCGACGAAACGATCGAGCGGGTAATTGCGGAAGCGCGAAAGGGCCATGGGGCGATCGCGGCGATCCCGGTGGTGGACACCTTGAAGGAGGTGGACGCCAACGGGCACATCGTTCGGACCATTGATCGCACCCATCTCTGGCGCGCACAGACGCCACAGGCCTTTCCGCGCCGTCTGTTGGAGCAGGCACACATGGAGGCCCGTCGGGCGCATGTTGGGGCGACCGACGACGCGGCGCTCTTTGAGCGTCTTGGCTGGCCCGTGGTGGTGGTGCCCGGCAGTGAACGCGGCATGAAGATCACGACCGAAGCCGACTTCGCGCGGGCCGACGCTATCCAGGCGCTGCCGGAATGATCGGCTGATGCATCAAGGGACGTTGACCGTACCGTTCTGGTCGCCGGCTGAGGTCGAGGCGGCGATCCGGGGAACGATCGCGCATCTCGAGAATCACGGTGTGCTCGCGTATCCCACGGAGACCGTCTACGGTTTTGGCACGGCGGTGGACCATGACTCGATTGAAGCGCTCGTGCGACTCAAGAGTCGGCCACCGGGGAAGCCATTCCTGTTGCTGATTGGTGATCCGGCGCAGGTGGCGCGTCTGGATCTGCACTTGCCGACCTATGCCTCGCATCTGGCCGCCCGATTCTGGCCCGGCCCCCTCACGCTCGTGCTCCGTGGTGGTGACAGTCGGGTCCCGGCTCGGCTCCGCGGCCCGGAAGGAGGGGTCGCCGTGCGATTAACACCGCATGCCGGCCTGCGTCGGTTGCTGCAGGCATACGGGGAGCCCATTACGAGCACCAGCGCGAATCGTCCCGGAGTGCCGCCCGCGCAGCAGGCGGCAGAGATTGTCGCACAGTGGCCCGACGCCATTCATCGTGGCGTGCTGCATGTGCTCGATGGTGGCCGGTTGCCGCCGTCATCCGCGTCCACGGTGGTCGATTGTACGGGTCGGCGTCCCAGGGTCATCCGCCCCGGGGTGTTGTCGGCCTCTCAGCTCCGGGCGTGTGTCCCGGACCTCGTCGGAGATACCTGAGTCCATGCAGCTTCTGTTTGTGTGCACCGGGAACACCTGTCGCAGTCCACTGGCCGAAGTCATTGCCGCACGGCTGCTGGCGGAGCGCGGCATCACGGACATCGCCGTCGGCAGCGCGGGGATCAGCGCCTGGCCGGAGGCGGCGGCCTCTGATGGCTCGCTGTTGGTCGCCTTGGAGCATGGACTGGATCTCTCGGGCCATCGGGCGCGCCAGCTCTCCCCCCAGCTCGCGTCGGCCAGCGACTGGATTCTGACGATGGGCGCACAGCACAAAGAGCAGGCGGAGCTGATGGGCGGCGCGGGACGCAGCTGGTTGCTGTCCGCCTTTGCCGATGGCGAAACGACGGGACGCCCGGTGAGCGATCCCTTTGGCGGGGACCTCGACGTCTACCGCGCGACGTATGTGGAGCTGCATACCTTGATCACGCGGGCGATCGATCGGCTGCTCCTCGAGCGCGCCGCCACGGAGCGCTGAGGTGGCATCGGCCGCTGCCGCATTCCCGTCGCGGCTGGTCCTCATCGGGCATCCGGTATCGCATTCGTTATCGCCGGCGTTTCAGAACGCCGCGCTCGAACAGTGCGCCCTACCGCTGCGGTACGACGCCATCGACGTCCCGCCTGACCAATTAGCAGCGACCCTCGCGACGCTCGCCCGCGACGGGGTGGCCGGCAATGTGACCATCCCCCACAAGGTGGCGGTCGCGCAGGTGGCGCGGTGCACCCCGCTCGCCCAACGCGTCGGCGCGGTGAACACCTTCTGGCATGAGCATGGCCTCTTGTGCGGTGATAACACCGATGTCGCCGGCGCGATCGCGGCGATGCAACGGATCCAACCCGATGCCAGCTGGCCGGCGCACCGGTGCGTGGTGCTGGGGGCTGGGGGGTCGGCCGCTGCCGTCTTGGTAGCACTCGATCAGCTGGGGTGCCGCGAGATTCGGGTGGCGGCACGTGATGCCTCGCAGGCCGGCACGCTGTTGCGGCGTGTGGGTGTGACCGGAACGGTCGTCTCCTTTGCCGCCGACGCAGTGGCGGAAGCCGTCGCAGACGCGGCGTTGGTGATCAACGCGACGTCGCTTGGCCTGACCGATGAGGCCGTGCCTGTGCCTGTGTCGGCGCTTGCGGCCGGTGCCGGCGTGTTCGACCTCGTGTACCGACCGGGGGAGACCGCGTGGGTCCGCCAAGCGCGCGCGGCGGGCCATCCAGCGGCCGACGGACGGACGATGTTGCTGGAACAGGGCGCGGCCGCCTTCACCGTCTGGTTCCAGCGCCCCGCGCCGTATGCGGTTATGCAGGCGGCCCTCGATCGCGCCTGTGCGAAGGCGCTCGCGCGAACAACGGAGTAGGTGGTTGCCTGCGGCCCGTGACCGGGGACGGTACGACCTGTCACAAGTGGCGGTGCAGGCCGGCCGGCGGCTCTGGCAGGGGCTGCAGACGGTGGTCTTTCCTCCAGCCTGTGCGGTCTGCCGCGAACCGCACCAGCCGTCATCGGGGCAGGGCAGTGTCTGCCCCCTCTGCGTGGCGCGCTTGATGCCGCTCGGCGATCCGCAGTGCCCCCGCTGCGGCCACCCCTTCCCAATGCTCGGGGCCTGGCCGACCGATCCCTCCAGCACGGTTCCGCTCGTGTGCCGATGGTGCCCGCGTCTCCCGCCATACGTCCGCGCAGCGCGGTCCGCTGTGCGCATGGAGGTGGGAACCGGGGCCTCGATGGTGTACGCCCTGAAATACAACGGCTGGCCCCGCGTAGCGAGCGCCATGGCGCCGCTCATGGCCCGGTTGGCGTTTCCACCGGATGTGGTGGCCGAGCGCACCGCCTTGGTGCCCCTGCCGCTCTCGTCGGTGCGGCAACGGGAGCGCGGCTTTAATCAAGCGGAAGCGCTCGCCCGGGCGCTCGCCCCATGGTGGCAGCTGCCGGTCTGGTCCGATGTGCTCCGTCGGCACCGGCACACCGCATCCCAAGTCCGGTTGACACCATCCCAGCGAATAGGGAATGTTTCCCGGGCGTTCACGACGGGTCCGACGGATCGGGACCGTCTCGCGGGATCGCATCTGATCCTCGTGGATGATGTCATGACCACGGCCGCGACATTGAATGCGGCCGCGCACGCGTTGTTTGATGGCGGTGCCCGTATCATCAGCTATGTCACCTTTGGACGCGCGCCGGAACCAGGCGATCGCGCCGATTCGGTTTTCGACCTCGACCCCGTTTGACTCTCATGGCTCTTCGCATTGGCATCAACGGCTTCGGCCGCATTGGTCGGCAGGTGTTGCGCGCCGCCCTCCAGCAGGAAGTCGCCGACCTCGAATTTGTGGCGATCAACGACCTCACCGACACCACGACGCTCGCGCATCTGTTCGAGTATGACTCGGTGCATGGCCGGTACGATGGACAGGTGAGCGCTGACGCGGACAGCATCAGCATCGATGGCACGCGCATTCGCATCCTGGCGGAGCGCGACCCAGCCAAGCTGCCGTGGGGCGAACTGGGCGTCGACATCGTGCTGGAATCGACGGGTCGTTTCACGTCGCGCGCGGATGCCGCGAAGCATCTGGAAGCGGGCGCGAAGAAGGTGATCATTTCCGCGCCGGCCACGAACGAAGACATCACGATCGTGATGGGCGTGAACAGCGAGAAGTACGACCCCGCCAATCACCATGTCATTTCCAACGCCTCGTGCACGACCAACTGTCTGGCGCCAATGGTGAAGGTGCTGCGCGACACGTTCGGCTTTGTGCATGGCCAGATGGTGACGATCCACAGCTACACCAACGATCAGTCCATCCTGGACCTCCCGCACAAGGATCTGCGTCGCGCGCGTGCCGCCGCGGTCTCCATGATCCCGACCACCACGGGGGCGGCCAAGGCCACCTCGCTGGTGATTCCGGAGGTGAAGGGGAAGATCGACGGCATCGCGATTCGCGTGCCGACGCCTGACGTCTCGCTCACCGATCTGACCTGTGTGGTGGAACGCGCGGTCACGAAGGACGAGATCAATGCGGCGTTCAAGGCCGCTGCGGACGGCCCGTTGGCCGGCATTCTGGGCTACAGCGAAGTGCCCCTCGTCTCGGTGGACTACATCGGCAATCCGCATTCCTGCACGCTGGATGCCCTCAGCACCAACGTGGTCAACGGCACGCTGGTGAAGGTGTCCGGCTGGTACGACAACGAATGGGGCTACTCGTCGCGGTGCGTGGATCTCATGCGCTTCATCGGCGCCCGGCTGTAATCCGTCCACCACACTGCCACAGATACACGGGCCCCGGTACAGCTGTGCCGGGGCTCGTGCACAGAGACCCATGACCACACGAACGCTGCGTGATCTGACGCCCTCGGAGCTGCACGGACAGCGGGCCCTGGTGCGCGTCGACTTCAACGTCCCCCTTGATGCGGCGGGACAGGTGGCGGATGACACCCGCATCACCGCCGCCCTGCCCACGTTGCATTGGCTCTTGGATGCCGGCGCTCGCGTGGTGCTGCTCGCGCATTTTGGACGTCCGAAAGGCGCCCCCGATCCGAAGTATTCGCTGGCGCCGGTGGCCGAGCGCGTGCACGCGCTGTTGGGCCGCCCCGTGGCGTTTTTCTCCGAGACGATTGGGCCGGCGGCCGTGGCCGCCACGCAGGCGCTCGCGCCGGGTGAGACGCTGCTGCTGGAGAACACCCGATTTCTCGCGGGTGAGGAACAGAACGACGACGCGCTGTCGCAGCAGCTTGCGCAGTTGGGCGACCTGTATGTGAACGATGCCTTCGGGGCCGCCCATCGGGCCCACAGCAGCACCGCCGGTGTTGCGCACTATTGTCGGCCGGCCGTTGCGGGCCTCTTGATGGAACGGGAACTCGCCTACCTTGGCACGGCCCTGGCCGCACCGGTCCGTCCGTTCGTCGCCATTCTCGGTGGCAGCAAGATCTCCGGGAAGATCGATGTGGTGGAGGCGCTGCTGCCGAAGGTGGATTATCTCCTGATCGGTGGCGCGATGGCGTGCACCTTCTTCCGGGCGATGGGGCTGGAGACCGGTACCTCGTTGGTCGAACCGGACCGTCTCGACATGGCGCGGGATCTGCTATCGCGTGCCGGGGACAAGTTGGTGCTGCCGACGGACGCCCTGGTCGCCCCCGCGATGGATCACGGCGCGGCCGCGCATGCCGTGGCGCGGGACGGGATTCCGGCCACTGAAGCGATGTTCGACATCGGGCCCGCCAGCGCCGCGCACTACCGATCGCTCATTACCGCCGCCAAGACGGTGCTTTGGAACGGACCGATGGGCGTCTTCGAAAAGCCCCCGTTTGACGCGGGCACCCGTGCCGTCGCCGAAGCCATGGCCGACGCCACGGCCTTGGGGGCCACGACGATTATCGGTGGCGGGGATTCCGCGGCGGCGGTGGCTGACGCAGGGCTTGAGGCCCGGATGTCGCATGTCTCCACCGGCGGAGGGGCCTCGCTGGAGTTCTTGGAAGGGAAGGCGCTTCCGGGCGTCACCGCACTGGATCTGGTTTGAACGTTCCCAGCTGATCTGCCCACTTTCGGTCTGTCACGTGTGAGCCACCCACTCGCACCCTTTCACCCTCGGTTCCCTATGCACGTCAAGCCGGTCTTCGCGGCGAACTGGAAGCTCAATCACACGCCCAGCGATGCCCGGGCGTTTCTGCAGCGCTTTCTGGCACTGACCCCGCGGCAACAGGATCGTACGATCATCTTGATTCCGTCGGCACTCACCGTGTCCACGGTCATTGACGGGCTCACCGATCGCCCGGACATTCAGGTGGGGGTCCAGCAGGTGCACGGGGAGGCCCAGGGGGCCTTCACCGGCGAGAATTCCGTGCTCATGGTGCGAGACCTCGGCGCGCGCGTCGTGCTGGTCGGGCACTCGGAGCGGCGCCATCTCTTCGGCGAAACGGACGCGCAGACGACCGCGAAGTGCGCGCTGATTGCGCAGGCGCGACTGACCCCGATTCTGTGTGTGGGGGAGACGCTCGACGAGCGTGAGGCCGGTATTACCGCCGCCGTCGTGGAGCGGCAGTTCGCCGCTGGGATCGCCGCCATGGACGACGCGCAGGTTGCGGCCATGATGCTGGCGTACGAGCCCGTCTGGGCGATCGGGACCGGGCGGACCGCCACCCCGGAAGACGCCAGCGCCATTCACGGTGTGCTCCGGGCGGCCCTGACCGCCCGCCTTGGGGAGAAGGCGGCCGCGAACGTCCCCATTCTCTACGGCGGCTCCGCCAACCGGGGCAACGCGGCGGCGCTCTTGGCGGCACCGGATATCGACGGCCTGCTTGTGGGCGGGGCCTCCCTTGATCCCGATGGGTGGAGCGGCATCGTCCGCAGCTGATTCGCAAATTCCCGCCGGCGCGTGCCCCGGAGCCCTTGAATCGGGGTGGCCAGCCGGTGATTTTACAAGGCTATTCTCACGCGGCCTCTCCCGCTCTATCTCCGTGCCATGTACACGACGCTTCTTGTTCTCCTGATCCTCGACGCCATCGTCCTCGGCGCCGCCATCCTGCTCCAGGCAGGGAAGGGCAGCGGCCTGGCCGCGAATTTTGGCGGCGCCAGCTCGTCGTCTGATTCCGTGATCGGCACGCGTCAGGCCGGGAACCTGCTGACCAAGGCCAGCTGGTGGTGTGGCGGCATTTTCCTCGTGCTCGCGTTCATCCTGCAGTTGATGTCGTCGCGGAGCGCGACGCCGAAGTCGGTGCTCGATAAGATCGCCGCGCCGCCGGCCGCCCCCTCGGCGCCGTCCACCAGCGGCTCGGGCGCAGCCCCGGCGCCGTCGCCGTTGACGTCGCAGCCGGCCGCTCCGGCCGCGCCGGCCAAGAAGTAAGGCGTGGACGCGTTTGGAGCCAAAGGGTTCCTCCTCCTCGAGGACGGAACCCTTTTTCTCGGCCGGCTGGGGGGACCGCAGCAACCCACCGTGGCGGAGGTCGTGTTCACGACGAACATGACCGGGTATCAGGAAGTCTTCACCGACCCGTCCTACCAGGGGCAGATCGTCGTGATGACGGCGCCCCAGATCGGTAACTATGGCATCAACGTCAGCGACGAAGAGTCGGGACGTGGCCAGGTGGCTGGCATCGTGGTGCGTGAGCTGTCGCCAACCTTCTCCAATTGGCGCGCGTCCGGCGGGCTGACCGAATGGTTGGCGGCGAATGGGATTCCGGCGCTGACTGAAGTGGACACGCGTCGTCTGACGCGCCATCTCCGCTCCGTCGGCGTGATGCGTGGGGTCATCGGTGCGGGTGAGGCCCCGACCCGGGAAGCCCTGGCCGTGCTGGAAGCCTGCCCGAGCATGGAAGGGCTGGATCTGGCGACCGTGGTCTCCACCCGCGAGTCCTATCAGTGGGGATCCGAGAGCGCGCCCTATCACGTGGTGGCGTATGACTTCGGCATCAAGCGCAACATTCTGCGGCTGTTGGAGTCACACGGTTGCCGCGTGACGGTCGTCCCGTCGGATACCCCCGCGGAATCCGTGCTGGCCATGGCCCCCGATGGCGTATTTCTCTCGAACGGCCCCGGGGATCCGGCAGCGGTCACCTATGCGCCGGCCGCCATTCGGGCCATCGCCGCCGCCGGCATTCCGATGTTTGGGATCTGCCTCGGGCACCAGCTGCTGGGACTGACGTTTGGCGGGCACACCAAGAAGATGCCTTTTGGGCACCGGGGCGGAAATCAGCCGGTGCTCGATATCGAGACAGGACGCGTCCTCATCACGTCCCAGAACCATGGCTTTGCCGTGGCCGGAAGCGCGGACGGAGTCGATGGCGCCCCGGATCTGATGGTGACACACGTCAACCTGAACGACCAGACGGTGGAAGGGCTCCGTCATCGGACTCTGCCGATCTTTGCGGTCCAGTACCATCCAGAGGCCGCTCCGGGGCCCCATGACGCCGTCCCGCTCTTTGACCGTTTTCTGGCGGCAATGGCGGCAGCGCGGGTCACAAGTGGGCCAACCGCTTGACTGATAAGCACTAAGGTCATACGTTCGGACCTTCGGTACGTGGCGTCGCGACCCCCGCAGACGCACGGGAACCCTAGGCAGAACCCATGACGAAAGCCGATCTGGTGGAGAACGTCACGGCGCGTATTGCGCAGACCGCCGGTCCGACGATCTCCAAGAAGGACTGTGCCCGGGTGGTCGATGCATTCCTCGATGCCATCAAGGACTCCCTGCAGGAACAGAAGAACATTGAAGTGCGGGGGTTCGGCACGTTCAAGATTCGGCAGCGAAAGACCCGGATGGCGCGGAACCCGCGCACCGGGTCTCCGGTCGAGGTGTCGGCGCGCCCTGTCCCGGTGTTCAAGCCATCCAAGGAACTGCGCGCCATGGTGGCGGGCATCGACATCGAACATCTGGACGACGACGACCTCGACTGAGTCGTCCCGCGCCGTGCCACTGTACCTGAACGCTCCGTGAGGCTGTCCGCACGGGGCGTTGTTCTTTTCAGCGTTGGAACATCTCACCGACGTGGTTCCCGTACTATTTTCCGCCTCTATGAGCATTCCTGTGCTGCTGTTCGCATCCTACGCCGACGCCTTTGGCGCGCGACGGATCGACGTGCCGGTGGACAGCCCGTGTGCGGTCGCTGACCTCATCAGCGCCATGCGCGTACTGCCCGGCGGGCATGTGCTCCCCAAGGAGCCACTCGTGGCACTCAATCAGGCCTGGGTGACCAGCAGTCACCCGATCTCGGCCGGTGATGAAGTGGCGGTCATCCCGCCGGTCGCGGGGGGCTGAACCGATGACGGCGCCCATGACGGCTCATACGCCAGCGACGGTGGAGACGGCCGGGTCCCCGCAGCCCGAGGCCCCCCACGCGCCCTATGCGGCCATCGTGGAGGCTCCTATTGATATCCCGGCGCTGATGGCGCGGGTCGAATCGTCCGGCGTCGGGGCGATCTCCCTGTTCGTCGGCACCGTGCGCGACCTGAACGATGGCCAGGCGGTCACTGGGATCGACTACGAGGCGTACCAGCCGATGGCGGAACTGGAGCTCGGTCGCATTGCGCGCGAGGCCGCCACGGAGATCCCTGGGATCCGGGTAGCTATCGAGCATCGGGTGGGCACGCTGCGGGTCGGTGAGGCCAGCATCGTGATCGTGGCGGGACATGCCAGACGCGCCCCGGCGATGGCCGCCACGCAGCGGATCATTGAAGTACTGAAACAGCGCGTGCCCATCTGGAAGCGCGAGCATTACGTCTCGGGCGAGCGGCACTGGGTGGATCCCACCAGATGCTGACCGACCAGTTCGGGCGGACCATTGAATATCTGCGGATCTCGGTCACCGACCGCTGCAATTTTCGGTGCCAGTACTGCATGCCGTTGGAGGGTCTGCCGTGGCTCCCCAAGGCCGAGATCCTGCGCTACGAAGAGATCGTTGAGGTCGTGCGGCAACTTGCGCCGCTCGGGCTCCGGCGGCTCCGGATTACGGGTGGTGAGCCTACCATTCGCCCGGATCTCGTCGCACTGATTCGTCAGCTGCGCGCGGTGCCGGGGGTCGAGGACATCGCCCTCTCCACCAACGGTGTGTTGCTGCCATCGCTTGCCGGGCCATTGCGCGACGCCGGCCTCGACCGCGTCAACATCAGCGCCGATTCGCTCCGTCCGGAGCGCGTCGTTGCCATTGCCCGTCGGGACCTGGGGTTCGACATCGTCCGGTCGGCGCTGGCCGCCGAGGCCGCTGGCCTCACCCCCATCAAGATCAACGTCGTGGTCATGCGGGGGATCAACGACGATGAAATCGAAGCGTTTGCGGCCCTCACGCGCGAGCATCCGTGGCATGTGCGGTTCATTGAGCTGATGCCGGTGGGGGATCTCCGAGAATTGACCTGGGACCACGTCGTTCCCTCTTCAGAGATTCTCGATCGGCTCCGGGCGACCGGCACGCTGGCACCGGATGCGGGCCCGTCGCTCGGGAATGGGCCGGCGACCTATTGGCGGTTTGCGGAGGCGCCGGGGACGATTGGCGTCATCACCCCAATGACCCACACGTATTGCGAGCGGTGCAATCGGGTGCGGTTGACGGCCGACGGTCGTCTGCGGACGTGCCTGTTCGGAGACCATGAAGTGCTGCTGCGAGACGCCCTCCGCCGGGGTGAACCGCTTGAGCCGCTCTTCCGCACCGCGCTCGCCAACAAGCCGCGAGCCCATGAGTTGCTGCAGATGCAAGTTGGCGGTCTGCGGGCCCTGAGTCAGGTTGGCGGCTGACCGATCTGTCGGGACGCGCGCCACCCGCTTCGCGGGGCACCTCCGGCGTAGCGGCATGGCCTGTTCGGACCGGGTGGTCCTCATGAAAAACCGTTCGGTTGCTCGCCTGTGTGCACCGATCTATGTTGCGACGGCCAGCGGTTTTATCCGTTGGCAGAACGCGTATCGCGCCGCCGTGCATCCGCCGGTCGTTTGCGCGCACGTGTGCTTCGACAGTCCATCTGACACGCATGCGTGTCCGGAGAATCGACACAACTATGGTCAACAAGATCACGGTCGTCGGCGCTGGCAATGTCGGCGCCACCACGGCCCAGCGCATCGCCGAGAAGTCCCTTGGCCGTACCGTCGTCATGGTCGACGTCGCCGAGGGGATCCCACAGGGGAAGGGGCTCGACCAGTGGGAATCCGCGCCGATCGAAGGGTTTGACTCGCGCGTGATCGGCACGAATGGCTACGAGGAGACCGCCGGATCCGACATCGTCGTGATCACGGCGGGTATCGCCCGCAAGCCCGGCATGACCCGCGACGATCTGTTGAACACCAACGCTGGGATCGTGAAGTCCGTCTCGGAGCAGGTGAAGGCCACGTCGCCGAACGCGATCGTGATCGTGGTCTCGAACCCGCTCGACGTAATGTGCTACGTGGCCAAGCAGGTCACGGGGTTCCCCCGGCACCGGGTGATCGGGATGGCCGGCGTCCTGGATACGGCGCGGTACCGCTCTTTCATCGCCGAGGCGCTCGACGTGTCGGTGCGTGACATTCAGGCGATGGTACTGGGTGGCCATGGTGACACAATGGTCCCGCTCATTTCCTATACGACGGTCAGCGGTATTCCGGTGACGCAGCTCATGGAACGGGCCACGCTCGACGCCATCGTGCAGCGCGCCCGCGACGGCGGTGCGGAAATCGTGAAGTATCTCAAGACGGGCTCCGCGTACTACGCGCCCTCGGCAGGCGCCGTGGAGATGGTTGAAGCCATCGTCCACGACCGCAAACGCATTCTCCCCTGCGCGGCGTGGCTGGAAGGCGAGTATGGGCTCTCCGGATTGTATCTGGGCGTGCCCTGCAAGCTCGGCCGCAATGGTTTGGAGCAGGTGCTCGAGATTGAGCTCACGGCTGATGAGCGGGCGGCGCTGGAGCGCTCCGCGCAGGCCGTGCGGGAACCGATGTCCGTGCTCTCCATCTGATCGCAGTGCGGCGGCGTCATCCTGCGGGATGACGCCGCCGAGGCCTTTCCCCTCAGGATCATGTCTGGACTTTCGCACTTCTGGAACAGCACGATCGGCAAGAAGATCGTGATGGCGGTCACCGGGATCATTGGCATCCTGTTCGTCATCGGACACATGTCCGGCAACCTGCTCATGTTTAAGGGGCCGGAGGCGATGCACCAGTACGCGGAGCTGCTGCGGACCAGCATGCCCCTGCTGTACGTGGCGCGCGGCGTGTTGCTCGCCTCGGTCATCCTGCACGCGGTGTCGGCGTATCAGCTCACGATGCGCGCGCGCGCAGCGCGTCCGCAGGATTACGCCGTTCGTCGGCCGCAGGTGACCACGCTGGCCGCCCGCACGATCCGGTACGGTGGCGTCCTGCTGCTGGTGTTCATCGTGTTTCACCTGCTGCAGTTGACGCTGGGCACGATTCATCCGCAGTTCACGCACCTGGATCCATACAACAATGTGCGGATTGCGCTGAGCCATCCGGCGGTGGCGGCCTTCTATCTGCTCGCGATGGCGGCGCTGGCGCTGCACCTCTATCACGGCACGTGGGCCGCGGTGCGCACGCTGGGCGCCGCGCCGGCCTCGGCCACGCCCCTCAAGCGCCGTCTGGCGCTGGTGCTCGCCCTGGTCGTGGCGGGCGGCTTCATGATCATCCCCATTGCCACCATGATGGGGGCCTTCCAGGAGGCACCACCGGTGCAGGAATCGATGGACCATACCGCTCTGAAGGCGCCCGCGGCGGCGTCCGTTGGTCTGGCCGGGGAGGGACGCTGAGATGGAACTGAATTCGAAGATCCCCGCGGGCCCGCTCGCCGAGAAGTGGGACCAGCACAAGTTTGGGATGAAGCTGGTGAATCCAGCGAACAAGCGCCGGCATTCGGTGATCGTGGTCGGCGCGGGTCTTGCGGGCGCCTCGGCCTCGGCCACGATGGCGGAGCTCGGCTACAAGGTGTCGTGCTTTGTATATCACGACTCGCCGCGCCGTGCGCACTCGATTGCCGCGCAGGGCGGGATCAATGCCGCCAAGAATTATCAGAATGACGGCGACAGCGTGCGGCGCCTGTTCTATGACACCATCAAGGGCGGCGACTTCCGCGCCCGCGAAGCCAATGTGTACCGCCTCGCGCAGACGTCGGTGAACATCATCGATCAGTGCGTGGCGCAGGGGGTGCCGTTCGCCCGCGATTACGGCGGACTGCTGACGAACCGCTCGTTCGGCGGCGCCCAGGTCTCGCGGACCTTCTATGCGCGCGGCCAGACCGGTCAGCAGCTGCTCCTGGGCGCCTACCAGGCGCTTGAGCGGCAGATCGGGAAGGGGACCGTCGCGATGCACACCTTCGAGGAAATGCTCGACCTCGTGGTGGTGGATGGCCATGCCCGCGGGATCGTCACGCGCAACTTGCTGACGGGGAAGATCACTTCCCATGCGGCGGACGCGGTGGTGCTCGCCACGGGTGGCTATGGCAACGTGTTCTATCTGAGCACGAACGCCAAGTATTCCAATACCAGTGCGATCTGGCGCGCCCACAAGAAGGGCGCTGCGTTCGCCAATCCGTGCTATACGCAGATCCACCCCACCTGCATTCCGGTGAGCGGCGACCATCAGTCGAAGCTGACGCTGATGTCGGAGTCGTTGCGGAATGACGGTCGGGTCTGGGTCCCGAAGCAGCAGGGGGATCACCGCGCGCCAGGAGCCATTCCCGAGTCCGAGCGGGATTACTTCTTGGAACGCAAATATCCGAGCTTCGGCAACCTCGCGCCTCGCGACATCGCGTCACGGGCCGCCAAGGAAGCCTGCGACGATGGCCGTGGCGTTGGCCCTGGTGGCCTCGGTGTCTATCTCGATTTCGCCGACGCCATCAAGCGGTTGGGGAAGAACACGATCGCCGAGCGCTACGGGAATCTCTTTGAGATGTATCAGCGCATCACGGATGAGAATCCGTATGAAGTGCCGATGCGCATCTATCCGGCTGTCCACTACACGATGGGCGGGTTGTGGGTGGACTACAACCTCATGAGCTCCATCCCGGGGCTGCACGTGGCCGGTGAAGCGAACTTCTCCGATCATGGCGCGAATCGGCTCGGCGCGTCCGCGCTGATGCAGGGGCTCGCCGACGGCTACTTCGTGTTGCCGTACACCATTGGCGATTACATCGCCAGCACCAAGCTGGCCCCGGTGGACACGACGCATGCCGCGTTCACGTCGGCGGAAGCGTCGGTGCGGCAGCAGCAGGAACAGCTGCTGGCCATTCGCGGCACGCGCACCGTCGATTCCTTCCACAAGGAACTCGGCAAGATCATGTGGGATCACTGCGGCATGGCGCGCTCGCGCGAGGGGCTGACGGGTGCCATTGCACAGATTCAGGCGTTGCGCGATGAGTTCTGGCAGAACGTGAACGTGCCGGGTAGCGGCAATTCCCTGAACCAGTCGCTCGAAAAGGCTGGTCGGGTCGCCGACTTCCTCGAACTCGGCGAACTCATGTGCCGGGATGCGCTGCACCGTGAGGAGTCGTGCGGTGGTCATTTCCGCGTCGAGTATCAGGACGAGGGCGAAGCCAAGCGCAACGACGACGATTTTGCCTATGTGGCGGCGTGGGAATACGCCGGTCTGAACCAGCCCCCCGTCCTCAACAAAGAACCGCTCGTGTACGAGAACGTGCACCTCTCCACGCGGAGCTACAAGTAATGAAGCTCACCTTGAACGTCTGGCGGCAACCCGCTGCGCAGGCGCCCGGCAAACTCGAGACCTATACGCTCGACGGCGTCAGCGCCGACATGTCGTTCCTCGAGATGTTCGACATGCTCAACGAGCAGCTCACGCAGCAGGGGAAGGAGCCCATCGCCTTCGCACACGATTGCCGCGAAGGGATCTGTGGGTCCTGCTCGATGATGATCAATGGGCAGGCGCATGGTCCGTGGAATGGAACGGCCACCTGCCAGCTGCACATGCGCGCCTTCAAGGATGGCGACATCATCACGGTTGAACCGTGGCGGGCGTCGCCATTCCCGATCGTGAAGGATCTCGTGGTCAACCGGGGATCGCTGGACCGGATCATTGCAGCCGGCGGATTCATCTCGGCCAGCACGGGCGGCGCCCGCGATGCCAACTCGATCCTGATTGGCAAGGAAGTCATGGATGAGGCCATGGATGCGGCCGCTTGCATCGGCTGCGGGGCCTGCGTGGCGGCCTGCCCCAATGCATCCGCGTCGCTCTTCACGGGTGCAAAGATCACGCATCTGGGACTGTTGCCGCAGGGGCAGCCGGAGCGGGATGCGCGGGCGCTGGCCATGGTCGAGCAGATGGATCTGGAAGGCTTTGGCCATTGCACCCTGGCGGGGGAATGTCAGGAGGCCTGCCCGAAGGGAATCAACATCGATGTGATCAAGCACATGAACCGCGATTACCTGATGGCGAGTGCGCGGCGTCGTGAGCCGCGTGCCGTCGCGGGTTCAGGCTGATCGCAGGGGCTCGGCGCGCATGCCGCATCGCGGACTGTTTGGCCGCCGTACCCTGACCCTGATCGCCACGGGGATCCTCCTGAGCAGTGGAGCGATCCCCGTTGGTCTGTCCGCGCAACAACCCGCGAAGGACCCAACCGCGACGGTAGCGGGGAACCCTACTCGCGGGAAAGCCCTGATGAATGCGTTTCGGGATTCCTTGCCCGCGTACAGTGGCAACCGGCTGCGATGCACCAGCTGCCATCTCGAGGATGGCACGCGGTCCACGGCGATGCCGTGGCTCGCGACGGCAGCCCGCTACCCCCGTGTCCGTGCCCGTCGAGGGAGTGAGGAAACGCTCGCCCAGCGGGTGAACGAATGCGTGGCGCGGAGTTTGGCCGGTCGCATGCTCCCCGAGGAGGGGAGTGCCATGCGCGACATGTTGGCGTATTTGGAAACGTTGCGGTCGGCTCCGCGCCCGGCTGGCGTGGATACGGTGCGTCTGACCGGTGAACCGGCAGCCGGACGCCGTGGCTTCGCGGGGGTCTGTGCGCGCTGTCACGGAGCGCAGGGGGAGGGCACACCGCTGGCCCCGGCCGTTTGGGGCCGGAACAGTTACAGCGTCGGGGCGGGGCTCGCCAGGCAAACGGTCTTGGCCACCTTCCTCCGGCAGAACATGCCCGTGGATCATGTGGTGACCTTGTCCGACCAACAGGCGGCGGACATCGCCGCCTTCGTCCTCGCCAAGCCGCGCCAGGACCATCCTGGGAAGGAACACGACTGGCCACATGGCGACGCCCCGGCAGACGTCGCGTACGCGACCACGGCCGCCCGGGCTCGCGGTCAGTCGCTTCCGGCCCCGCGCCCACTCCTGCCGCGGCGTGTGCCTCCCCGCGCGGCGTCACCTGCCTCCCGAGTCGTCCCATGAGCCATGCCACGACGCCGTCCCCCCGCCGTTCCTTCTTGACGCGTCTGGCGTCCGCAGTCGCCGCCTTTGGCGTCGGCGCGGCAGCACCCACCGCAGTGATGGCGGAGCCCGGACCGGGGGCGCTCGCGCAGGACGAGCCGTGGATGAAGCGGCTCACCGCGGCGCAACGGGTGATTTTTCACTCGCACGAGCCAACGAACGGGCAGGCGCTGACCTGGGCACGGACCTATCTGGAGGCCCAGAAGACCGCGTACGGGAAGCGGGATGACGAAAGCTCGGTGCTGGTCGGGCTCAACGGAAAGTCCATCGGCCTCGTCTTTAACGACGCGCTCTGGGCGAAATATCCCATCGCGCAGACCTTGGGGATGAGCGGGTCCAGTAATCCGAATGGTCCGGCTGGGTCAAACGCGGTGGCGCAGTTGCAGAGCCGTGGCGTGATCATTCTGGTCTGTCAGAATTCCCTGCGGGCCTCTGGTCAGCGTTTCCTGCCCGAGCCGCAGCGCAATGACGCCGCGGCCCGGACCGCCTTTGCCGACGAAGCCCGGGCCAACCTGCTCCCGGGCATCGAAATCGTCCCCGCCATGGTGGCGACCCTGCAAATGGCGCAGGATCGCGGCTGCCGGTACATCTACGCCGGCGGTTAAATCCGGGGGAGGGTCACCCCATGCTGGCCCTGATACTTCCCCTTCTTGTCGCCATAGCTCACCTCGGGCTCTTCGTCCCCGGTGAAGAAGACGACCTGCGCGATCCCTTCGTTGGCATAGATCTTCGCGGGGAGGGGCGTGGTATTGGAGATCTCCAGCGTCACATACCCTTCCCATTCCGGCTCAAACGGCGTGACGTTGGTGATGATGCCGCAGCGGGCATAGGTACTTTTGCCGACGGTCAACGTCAGGACATTGCGCGGGATCCGGAAGTATTCCACGGAGCGGGCCAGCGCGAAGGAATTGGGTGGCACGATGCAGACATCGCCCTCGAACTCGACAAAGCTCTTCGGGTCAAAGGCCTTCGGATCAACAATCGAGTTCAGGACATTCGTGAAGATCCGGAACTCGCGCGCCACGCGCATGTCGTAGCCGTACGAGCTGACGCCATACGAGATCACGCCCTGGCGGACCTGACGGTCCTCGAACGGTTCGATCATGCCATGTTCGCGCGCCATGCGCGTAATCCAGCGATCTGAGCAAAGCCCCATGGGTCGGCAGAACAAGGAGTGAGAGTTGGACCACCCGGTCCGATTTCGTAACACCACGGGCGGCTGGAAACGATTGCGGTGGCGCTGCGGAAGAATTCTACCGGATCGAGCAGAAAACAGCCACCGGAAAAGTGATCACGACCGGGTGGGACTGTTGAGAGGCTGTGGTCCAATCACTACCTTCCCGCGAGCCATGTGAATTCTTTCACGAGGGCCCAGCCCAGCGGTTGCCCGGGTCGGTCGCCCACCCTGTGCACGTTTCCCGCATCCACGTCCGCTCGACGATGTTGCGCTCGTATTTACCAGTCTTACTACTGCTCGGATTTGTCATCCTGAACGCCGTCCTGATCCTTGGACTCGCGCATCTGACCGTCCGTCCGCAACCGACGGCGGTGAAGTCCCAGCCGTATGAGTCGGGTATTGCCCCGCTTGGGGATGCCCGGGAGCGCTTCTCCGTGAAGTTCTATCTCGTCGCGATGTTGTTTATCGTCTTCGACATCGAAACGGTGTTCATGATTCCGTGGGGCGTGCACTTCCGCCAGCTCTCCTGCGCCGTGCCCATGCTGAATGATGTCTGTCCGGCTGGACAGCTCTCCTTCGCGGGACTCGGCGAGATGTTCATGTTCGCGACGATTCTGATTGTTGGGTTTGTCTACGTTTGGAAGAAGGGAGCCCTCACATGGGACTGACCCCCGCGCGCGCACTCAGCACCACTACGGTGGATCCGAGCGCGCAGGACAGCTGGGTGACCTCCCGGCTCGACTTCCTCGTCAACTGGGCCCGCACCGGATCGCTCTGGCCCATGCCCTTTGGCACGGCCTGCTGCGCCATTGAATTCATGTCCACCGCGGCGAGCCGATTCGATCTGGCGCGCTTTGGCATGGAACGGTTGAGCTATTCGCCGCGCCAAGCGGATGTGTTGATCTGCGCCGGACGCGTCCCGCTCAAACTGGCCCCGGTGCTGCGTCGCATTTATCAGCAGATGCCACAGCCCAAGTGGGTCATCTCCATGGGCGCCTGTGCCTCCACCGGCGGCATGTTCGACAACTATGCCGTGGTGCAAGGCATCGATACGATCATCCCGGTGGATGTGTATGTGCCAGGGTGCCCGCCGCGCCCAGAAGCGCTCATGCACGCCATCCTCATGCTGCAGCACAAGGTGCGGCAGGATCGCCTGCGCGACCGCACACAGCATGTGGAGATCGTCCCCGATCCCACCAGTCAGCTGTACATCCCGGCGTCACGTATTGATGAGCTGTCGGAGCCCTTCGGAAACGCCGTCAATCAGACGCGGTCGGCACCGTGACCCATCCTGCGACCTCCGCCATCGCCTCCGACGCGAATGGGTCACCGATCACGCCGCGCGGTGTGCCGCATCACGATGGGGCCGTCAATCCCTCGATTGCCGCGCTCCGGGCGCACTTCGGTGAGGCCATTGGCCGCCATGCCGTCGTGTGGGGCGAAACGACAGTGTACGTCGATCGCGCGGCGCTTTTCGCCGTGATTCAGTGGCTCCATGACGAACCGTCGCAGCGGTACGACTACTTGGTCGACGTCACCGCCGTGGAGTATCGCGATGCCGTCCGCCCACTCGAAGTCGTCTGGCATCTCCGGGCCCTCGGACACCGCCAATTCCTGCGGATCAAGGTGGAACTGGATCGACAGGGCCCGCTCGTGGTGCCCTCCATCATGGCGATCTACACCGGCGCCGATTGGCTCGAACGCGAATGTTTCGACATGTTCGGGATTCGCTTTGAGGGGCATCCGGATTTGCGGCGGCTGCTGATGTGGGACAGCTATGCCGAAGGGCACCCGCTCCGGAAAGACTTCCCGTTGCGCGGGCGTTTCTCGCGCGCCGAGCAATTGAAGCAGGCGCTCGCGGCCAACCCGGAAGCCCGCTACTCGATGAACGAGCTGACCATCGCCGAAGCCTTCGACGTGCTTCCCGAGGATATGAAGCAGCGGCTGGCGGACGAGCGCGTGGCGCGGCATGGCTTGGAGGGCGGGGAATGAGTACGCACCGCACCGTGGAGGTCGCCCTCGGCACCAGCGGGCTGGACGCCATGGGGCGCCCGATCCGGGCGCCGTTGACGGTGCAGGGACAGCACGCCGTCGAACGCCCCACGCTGGCAGAGGAGCCGGAGCTCGCGGGCGATCACATGCTCATCAACATCGGTCCGCAGCACCCCGCAACGCACGGCGTCTTGCGGCTGGTGCTCGAACTCGATGGCGAGACGGTGGTGCGCTGCATTCCCCACATCGGCTACCTGCATTGCGGGTTCGAGAAGATCGGGGAGTACCGCCAGTACAACCAAATCATCCCCTGGACGGATCGCGAAGACTACCTCAACTCCCCCGGTAACAACGTGGCCTTCGCGCTCGGCGCGGAGCGGTTGTTCGGTGTTGAGTGCACGCCGCGGGCGACCGTACTGCGCGTGATGCTCATGGAGCTCTCCCGCATCATGTCGCATGTGGTCTGGCTCGGGACGACTTCGGTGGACATTGGCGCCTTCACGCCGTTTCTCTGGTTGTATCAGGAACGGGAGAACATCTACAACCTTCTCGAAGGGTGGGTTGGCGCTCGGTTGACCACGACGGCAACGCGTGTCGGCGGCATGGCGGCCGACTTGCCCTCGGGCTGGCTCGATGGGTTGCGCGCGTTCCTCCGTGGATTCTCCAAGACGCTCGATGAATCGGTGCGGATGCTGGAGACGAATGGCATCTGGGCGGGGCGCACGGTGGGACTTGGCGCAATCAGCGCGGAAGATGCCGTCAATGCCGGCCTCTCGGGACCGATGCTGCGCGCCTCGGGGGTCGCTTACGATGTCCGCAAGGATTTCCCGTATCTCGATTACGAGACCTACGACTTTGATGTCCCGGTGGGTACCACCGGCGACGTCTATGATCGGTTCCTAGTGCGTGTCGAGGAGATGCGGCAGAGCATCCGCATTCTGGAGCAGGCGGTGCAACGGCTGCCGGATGGTCCCATCAACGTGGACGATCCGCGCTTGATTTTGCCGCCCAAGCATAAGGCCACGAGCGAGATGGAATCGATGATCCATCATTTCAAGCTCGTCATGGAAGGCCCGCGCCCCCCGGTGGGTGAGTGCTACGTGGCCGTCGAAAGTCCCAAGGGGGAGAAGGGCTACTACTTCGTCAGTGATGGGACGGCGAAGCCCGTACGCTGGCGTATCCGTCCGCCCTCTTTTGTGAATCTGTCCGCTATTCCTAAACTGGTTGAGGGGCATCTGCTGTCTGACGTGATCGCGATCAATGCGAGCATCGACATTGTGATGGGGGAGATCGACCGATGAGTCATGGTCCCTCTGCGAGCGGCGGTGCCATCGTGGCCGCGCCGCCGACCGACGCGCATCATGATGTCCCGTACGAACCGGTCTTTGTGGGAACAGCACGCGCGGAACTCGACACGATTCTCTCGCGCTATCCCACCAAGCAGGCTGCTCTGCTGCCGGCACTGTGGATGATCCAAGATGCCCGCGGTTGGATCAGCCCGGCGGCGATGGAAGAAGTGGCATCGGTCCTGGCCATCACGCCTGCCTATGTGAAGGGCGTCGTCTCGTTCTACACGATGTATCATCAGCATCCGGTGGGACGCCATTTCATTCAGGTCTGCACCACCACGCCCTGCAACGTGTGTGGCGCCGAGGACGTCGTGAAGGCGTTTCTAGAGCATACCGGCTGTGCGGACCTTGGCCTGACCAGCGCCGATGGGCGTTTCACCGTCATCGAAGTGGAGTGCCTCGGTGCCTGCGGCTTTGCGACGCCAGTGATGATCAACAACGCCTTCGTGGACGCGGTGACCCCCGACGCCGTCCCGCGTATCGTGTCGGAGCTCGCCTAATGGGCTATCCGCACCCGTCCCATCCGCGCGAGACGCCGGTCCTGTCTCGCTACTTTGGTGACCCTGGCGCCCGGACGCTGGACGGCTGGCGTCAGCGCGGCGGCTACGACGCGCTGCAGCAGGCGCTGGCCACGGATCCGCAAGAGCTCCAGACGATCGTGAAGGACTCCGGGCTCCGTGGCCGTGGCGGCGCCGGATTCCCCACCGGGATGAAGTGGTCGTTCATGAAGCCCGATGGCAAGACGCACTACCTCTGCTGCAACGCCGACGAGTCGGAACCCGGCACGTTCAAGGATCGCGAGATCATGCGGTGGACCCCCCATGGGCTGGTGGAGGGCGTCGCCCTGGCCGCGCATGCGATCTACGCCGAGACGGCGTACATCTATATCCGCGGGGAGTTCACCGAGCCGTACGCGTATGTGACGCGCGCCGTCGAAGACGCGTACGCCGCCGGGATCCTCGGGGCCAATGCGATGGGCTCCGGCCGTCGCGTCGATGTGCATGTACATCGGGGTGCAGGCGCGTACATCTGCGGCGAAGAGACCGCGTTGATGAACTCGCTGGAGGGGCGGCGCGGCAATCCGCGCATCAAGCCGCCGTTCCCTGCTGTGGCAGGGCTCTTCGGAAAGCCCACCACGATCAATAACGTCGAGACGCTCACCACCGTCCCGTACATCATCAAGAACGGCGCCGACTGGTACAAGCAGTTTGGGCGGCCCGACAATCCCAAGAGCATCGGCACCAAGTTGTTCTCCGTGTGCGGCAACATCAGCCGCCCCGGAAATTACGAAGTGGCGCTGGGCTTCCCCATGGGGGAGTTCCTGAATGAGCTCTGTGGGGGGCCGCTGCCGGGCCGCGAAATCAAAGCGGTCATTCCTGGTGGCTCCTCGGTGCCGATCCTGACGCGCGAAGAAGCCGAAGCAGCCATCATGGATTACGAAGGGATGGTGGCCGCCGGTACCATGCTGGGGTCCGGCGGCGTCATTGTTTTTGATGACCGCCAGGACATGGTCCGGCAGATTGCCCGGCTGACGCGCTTCTACGCGCACGAGAGCTGTGCGCAATGCAGCCAGTGCCGGGAAGGCACGGCGTGGACCACCCGCATCATGGAACGCATCCGCGACGGCGAAGGCACGGCGGAGGATCTCGATACGCTCCTCGCCATTGCGGAGAACATGAGCGGCAAGACGATCTGCGTGCTGAGCGATTCCTGCGCCACCCCCGTCGTGTCGGGGCTGCGGAAGTTCCGGCACGAATTCGAAGCCCGCATCGCGGCCAACCGCAGCATGGTCACGGTCACTGGGGCGTCACGCGCCCCGGCGGCGTGAGGACGGCATGACAGAGAAGAAGATGGTGTCGCTGACGATTGAAGGGCGCCCCGTGTCGGTGCCGGAAGGGCTGTCGATTCTGGAAGCCGCCAAGATGGCCGGCGTGCTGGTGCCGCATTACTGCTACCACCCGGGGCTCCCGGTGGCCGGCGTCTGTCGCATGTGCCTCGTCGACGTCGAAAAGATGCCCAAGCTGGCCCCTGCCTGCGCGACCTCCGTCGCGGAAGGGCAGGTGGTGCATGTGCACACGCCGAAGGTCTTGGAAGCCCGCAAGGGGGTGCTGGAGTTTCTGCTGATCAACCACCCGCTGGATTGCCCAATCTGCGATCAGGCGGGGGAGTGTGAGCTGCAGGATTACACGTTCGCGGAAGGGCGAGCCGACTCCCGCTACCGGGAACCCAAGCGCTTCAATCCGGTCGAGGATTTTGGCGGGGATGTGCTGTACGTGCCGAACCGGTGCATTCTGTGCACGCGGTGCGTCCGCTTCATGTCCGAGGTCGCACAGGATCCCGTCCTCAATGTCTCGGAGCGTGGGGATCGCGCCTTCATTGGCAAAGCGGAAGGCCATGATTTAACCGATCCCTGGGCCGGCAATGTCGTGGATCTTTGCCCCGTCGGCGCCTTGTTGTCCAAGGATTTTCTGAACAAAGCCCGTGCGTGGGAGCTGGATCGCGCCCCCACGATCTGTACGGGATGCAGTCAGGGTTGCAATGCCGTGGCGGAAACGCGCGACAACGTCGTCGTGCGCATCCGTCCGCGCCCCAACGATCAGGTCAATCAGTACTTCCTGTGCGACACGGGACGCATGGGCTACCGTGAATTCAACCGGCGTGATCGGCTGGAGCAGCCACTCGTGCAGGCCGGTCATGCGCTTGAGGTCATAGACTGGGCCGGCGCCATCGCGGCCGCCTCGCGCGCGCTGGCCGGGCGACGGCTCACGATGCTGGTGTCCCCCAACTTGTCAAACGAAGCGTTGTTCTTGGCGAACCGCTTGGTGGCGGAGACCGATGGGCAGGGGCTCTTCCGGGTCACGATGGGCCCGGTCGCGCCGCTCCCCGGAGCGCACGATCTTGCCCTCCGGGCGGAGCGCGCCGCCAACGCGACCGGTGCGCGGTTGCTGGGCTTCACCGACACCACCACCATCGCGGACGCCGTCCAGAAGGGTGACGCGCTGTTGATCGTCGGCGACAACCTGGACGGGATCGATCCGATGGTCTTCGATCGAGCCGACGCCATCGTCTACATCGGTACCGCGCTCCCCGATGTACTCTCGGCGCGGGTCCAAGTGGCCCTCCCGGTCACGAACACGTTGGAAGAAGACGGGACGCTCACCAATCTCCGGGGCCGCGTGCAGCGCTATTTCCAGGCGAAGGCGGCACCTGGGGTCGCACGCCCCACCTGGTACGTGCTCGCGGACCTGCTCACCGCCTGCGGTGGTGCCGGCGCCTATTACACCGCCCCCGAGGTCTTCGCGGCGCTCACCGCGACCCATGCACCGTTCGCGGCGTTGCGCTACGA
>JBEIUK010000295.1:0-2876 GCA_040374415.1 Gemmatimonadaceae bacterium
GTCTATATTTGACGGCTCACCGGGAGTGTCGTTGCCAGCCCGGATGATGCCCCTTAGCTCAACTGGCAGAGCGTCTGACTCTGACTCAGAAGGTTCTAGGTTCGATCCCTAGAGGGGCAACTCCAGACCCGTCAATCACTTCGGTGGTTGACGGGTTTGTCGTTCCGGTCAGTCGGCGGGGGACGCTATGATGGGACGTCCCGCCACCCCCGTGCTGTCCTCACTCCACCGCCTCGGCCATGACTCGCCTTTCCATCCCCGCGCCACGCCGTCGCCTTGCCGTGGCACTCCTGCTCCTCACCCCACGCCTCGCCATGACCCAGCCGGTCTCCGCCGCGGAGTTCGCCGGGCTCGCCCGCTACCGCGCCGCCAATGCTGCGCTCCCCGCACCGGCCGCTGGTGAGCAGCGCGTGGTCTTCTTCGGCAACTCCATCACCGAAGGGTGGGCGCAATACTTCGCCACGATGTTCCCGGGACACCCGTACGTGGGGCGTGGTATCAGCGGCCAGACCACCGCGCAGATGTTGCTGCGGTTTCGGCTGGATGTGGTTGCGCTCGCGCCGGCGGCGGTCGTGATTCTGGCCGGCACCAATGACATCGCCGGCAACACGGGGCCCGCCACGCTCGAGGAGATCGAAAGCAACCTCGCCGCCATGACGGAGCTGGCACAGGCCAACCAGATCCGCGTGCTGCTCTGCAGCGTCACCCCGGTCTTTGACTACCCGTGGAAGCCCGGCCTCGAACCGGCACCGAAGATCGTCGCACTCAATGCGTGGATTGCGCAGTATGCCCGCGCGCGCGGCGCCACCTACGTTGATTACCACACGCCACTGGCCGACGCGCGGCAGGGGATGCGTGCGGAGTACGCGAACGACGGCGTGCACCCCACCGAGGCCGGCTATCGCGTGATGGCCGCCGTGGTCGCGCCGCTCATTGCGCAGGTGCTGGCGGGGCGGTGAGCCGCGTTGGCGGCGCGCGTCAGTAGCGCCACGCGTACTGCACTTTCACCAGCAGCTGGTTCGACGCAAACCCCCAGCGGCGCTCGCGCGCCATCCACGGTTCCGGTAGCGTCGATCCGGAGGCCGGCAGCCCCGTCGACGGGTCGATATCGTGGCGCAGGTTGTGGTTGTACACCACGAACAGATCGCCTAACGGCGAGAAGGTCCAGCGGAGGCGCGTGTTGGCTCCAAAGCTGTCGCTCTGGTTGTCGTACTGCGCATAGCTGTTGAACTGCAAATTCGGCGACAGATTCACTTTGATCCGCGACCCAATCACGGTCTGCGTGAAACGCCCCTCGCGCAGCTGGCCCACCACGCGCGTACCGTTGAGCTCCAGATTGAACACCGGCGTGGGGCGCCAGGCACTCGTCAGGATGACCTCGTTCAGTCGACCGGAATAAAACGGGCCGGTCCACCAGGTGATCTGTCCACTCAGTGCGCGCTTCGGCGCAAAACCCGCTTCAAGACGGGTCCGCGCCCAGTGATAGCTCCCCGCCGGGATCGTGACGCCGGGCGCAATGGTGAACGGCGCCACGAGCCGCTCCCCCGTCGGATTCCAGTTCACCTCAAACCGGTCACCGCTTTCCAGTCGCCAATTGATCGGTGCCATAAACAACCGGTAGCTCTCCCAACGCCCCTGCAGATCGGTGACCACGCGCGGCTCGAATTCATGCACCAGCTGGCGCACGCGCAGCCCCAACACGCGCGCTGAGGGACGCGGCAGGTAGTTGGACTGCAGCTCATAGATCTGTGCGGCCCGCCGTGGTACAAAGCCCAGCGACGGATCGAAGCCGTCGCCGATGCGCTTGTATGCGAGGGCGAGACTCCAGATGTCGTTCGGATATTCCACTTTGGCGCCATAGGCCAATCGGTCGCCAGTGAGCCCGCGCCGGTCCGTCTCCAGCAGCCATGCCCCCGCCCCGAGATTACGCGTACCACGAAAGCGTGAGCTCTTGTAGGTGAAGTCCGCCCCGGCCGTCCAACTCCCAGGGCGCCCCACGGGATCCCCGCTCGCGGCCAGCATTCCCACGCTCGATTCGCGGAACAGGTTCTGCTTATACCGCAGCACCCCAACCGTGGCCGCCGTGCCTGGCCGATCGGCCGTGCGATTCGCCGGCGCCAACACCTCACCGGTCCGCAACGCCAGCGCGCCAAGGTTTGCCCCATTCCCGCGCCCCGTCACCTTGAGCCCCGCGCGAATCGGCACTTCCGTACCATCCAGCAGGCCAATGCGCCGACTGAAAAACGGGCGCAGGTCATCGCCCAGTCCGAGCCCGAAATCGAAGATGTCGGCGCCCTGCAGGAAAAAGGTGCGCTTCTCTGGAAAAACGATCGGGAACCGCGTCAGATTCGTCCGCCGCGTATCCACCTCGGTTTCGGCGAAATCGGTGTTCACCGTCAGCGCAGCCAGGGTGTTGGCGCCGAGGGTTTGCGTGACATCGAGACTCATGTCGCGGGCATCCACGCGGGCGGCGCTCGGCGCCGGCACGCCACTCGCGCCCATCACGGAGGGACGCAGCTGCAGGCCAATGCCCAACCCGAATGGTGGGAGCTCGGTGAGCGCGCCTGCGCGGAACATCTGCGTGACCTTAAAGTCGCGGACCGGAGACGCCCATCGGTCCTGCTCCAGCCGCCGTTGAATGCGGCGCTGCACGTTGAAGCCCCACGTGGAGAGGCCGCTGCCAAACTGGAGGCTGCGAATCGGAAGATCGAACTCTGCGGACCACCCCGTCGCGGTGCGCTCGGCGCGCGCATCCCACACGGCGTCCCAGTTGGCGTTCTCGCTGTTCCCCTGATCGGCGATCAGCGCGTCGTAGCGCGCACCATTGGCGTTGACGGCGAAGACGTAGCCACTCCGCCCGTCGCGAAATGTGTCGA
>JBEIUK010000319.1:0-2307 GCA_040374415.1 Gemmatimonadaceae bacterium
CGTTGGGCCGAGCGTCGGGGCCACAATGATCCCCAGCACGAAGACCGCCTGCACGATCCCCTGTTCTTCGACTGGGAAAATCTGCCGCAACGTAGCCTGCGCGGTGGACATCAGCGCGGCGCCCCCCGCGCCCTGCAGAATACGCCACGCCACCAGCTCGAGCAGCGAGTTGGAGGTCCCGCAAAAGAACGAGGCGATCACAAAGAGGATGATCGAGGCCGTCAGATACCGACGTCGGCCAAAGCGCATCGCGAAGAACGCGGTCATCGGCAGGATGATGACATTCGCCAGGATGTACCCGGTTGAGACCCAACCGATCTCTTCCTGCGTGGCGCTCAGGTTCCCCGCCATCTGGGGCATCGCGACGTTCACGATGGTGGTATCGAGCACCTCCATGATCGCCGCCGTGATGAGACCGGCGAGGATCAGCCAGCGATAGCGACGGACAAAGGCCGCGTCGTCGCGGAAGTGCTCGGTACGGGCATGGGCGGCGGCGGGATCTGTGGGGACCCGGGCCGCGGAGGGAGGGGCGGCAGCCATAGCGGGGAAAGATAGCGCCGTCAGGCGCTGGCGGCGTCGTTGGCGCCGCTCCTAGCTTCCGTGGATGTCTACCGCTCCTGTGGCCGCGGCTCCTGCATTGGGGGCGGCGCTCTTACTGTACGACGGACAGTGCGGGCTCTGCGCCCGCAGTGTGCAGTTTGTGCTGCGGCATGAGCGCCCGGCGCGTCGCGCGGCGCTGGAGTTCGCCCCGCTGGAGGGGCCCGTAGGCGTTGGCGTACGGGCACGGCATCCGCAGCTGGCTGGTATCGATTCCGTCCTCTGGATGACCATCGCCCCCGATGGCACGGAGCAGGTGCTCGTGCGGAGCGAGGCGGTGCTTGCCGTGCTCCGGCATGTCGGGGGCGTGTGGGCGTGGCTCGCGGTCGTGGGCCGCTGGGTGCCGCGGGCCCTCCGTGATGCGCTCTACGCGGCCGTGGCGACGCGGCGCCATTGGTTGGCCCCGCGGAGCTGTCAGCTACCGGCGGGACGCGAGCGGCGATAGGCGACCTTAGGGGCGCCCCATGTGGTGGTCCATCATGGTCTGACCGCGTGCCAGCATGAGATGATGCATGGCGTGATGCTCCCCCAAGGTGAGCAGGCCGACAAAGCCTAAGCCTCGCACCCGCGCGACCGCCTTCACCGCGGGATCCTTCGTCGTCACGGTGAGCGTCATCCCTCCCGGCGCACGCGCGGTGACAGCCAGCAGACCGCCGTCCATCGCGAGCATCCCGGCGTGATCGGCCACGATGCGCTGGATCGCGGCGACGGTACGGCCGCTCCCGGTCACGGTGAAACGCGCGCCCCCTGGCACCGCTACCGAGCGTACCGTGGAGCGCAGCAGGACCTCATCCATGTCGATCAGATGCTGCCGCAGCCGCTCCAGATCAACGCGTGACCAGTCGGTGCTGGAATCGGCATCGAGCTGTTGCACCACGGAGGCGATCGCCGCAAAGGCGGCCTGTCCTTTCTCCTGCGCCGACAGCGCCGGGGCGCACAGCAGGACACCGGCAGCGACGCATAACAGGGAACGCACGGGCAGCGCCTTGATGGATCGCATCGGGATCACTCAGGGGTGGGGGTGACTGGGATAGCCGCCCCTCGGGGCGGCTCCTCTTGATTGCGCATGAAATCCGCGAGCTCCCGGAGCCGCTGCCACAAATGCCCACGGAGCTCCGCGGGCATCTCGTGTTCTGCTAAGGCGCGCTCCATGCACCAGAGCCATTCATCGCGTTCGCGCGCGCCAATGGTAAAGGGCATGTGTCGCATCCGCAGACGCGGGTGGCCGTAGCGCTCCACATAGACCGGTGGCCCGCCGGTCCATCCCATGAGATACAGGTACAGCTTCTCGCGCGACTGCTTCAGGCTCGCGGCATGCAGTTCCCGCACATGCGCGGCTTCGGGGGCCGTGTCCATGAGGTCGTAAAACCGGTCCACCAACTGGCGGATGCCGGCCTCACCGCCAAGCGTCGTGAAGTGCGTGTCCGAGGGCGTGGTCATGCGGGGAATCTCAACGGGACGTCACCGCAGGCATAGGATGACCGGGGGCGATCACCAGCCCTTCAAAGCCCAGATTCACCGGCGCGAACGGCTTGCCGGCGTAGTTCGCAACCGTCGTCGCGGAATCAGCCGTTCCCGTGACCGGCGTCGTCCCGGGACTCGTGCTCGCCACCGCGGTGCTGACTGCCTCCAACTCGATATCATCCCCCTGGTGATTATTGCTCGCCTTAAACACCGCACCACCCGCTATCGCGTCGGCCGACGCGGGCA
>JBEIUK010000290.1:0-2992 GCA_040374415.1 Gemmatimonadaceae bacterium
GCGGACAGCGCCGCGAGCGCAATCAGCACGCGCTGCGCATCGCGCGTCCCGAGCGCCGGCACCAGCAGGAGACTGCACACGGTCGCGCCCAGAATCGAACCCACAGTGTTCGCCGCATACACGCGGCTCACCACGCGCGACGTGTCATCACCGGGACGCGCGATCGCCGCGAGCGCCAACGGGAAGCTCGCCCCCCAGAGCAGCGCCGACGGCAGCACCACCAGTGCCGCGCGCGCGAGATCCATCTGCAGCGCAAACCAGGCACTCGGCGCGAGCGACGGATTGATTGGCCAGTTGGGGAGCGCCTTGTAAATGACCGCCGCGCCCCACGCGATCCCGACCATCAGGAGCCCCTGACACCAGGCAAGCACGCGCGACGGCGACGCGACCACGCGCCCCACCCAGCTCCCCGCCGTGCTCCCAATCCCAAGCCCGGTGAGGAAGACCGCGAGAATCATGGAGAAGGTGTACGTCGACGCGCCAAAGGTGAGCGACAGCAGTCGCGTCCAGACCACTTCGGCGGCGAGCGCCGTCGCGCCGGAGAGCCCGATCGCCCAGTAGATCGCGCGCGTGTCGGGGGCATCACCGGCGACTGTAGACGACGATGTTTTCACCGCGGGCGACGCACCCCCCGTCTCAGTCCGTTGCGCCGCCGTTCGCGAGGCCAGCAGCATCGCGAGACCGCCCACCAGGACATTGACCACGACGGCCACCTGCGTGGCGATCGACTGATCGTAGACGCGCAGCAGATAGAAGCCGGCGGCGACCGCACCGAGGACCGCGCCAACGATATTGCCGCCATAGAAGACGCCGAGCCATGCGACGCCGCGTGGGGAAGACTCCACCCAGCGGGCAATGGCGGGGAGCGTGGCCCCCATGAGGATCGTGGGCGGCAGCAGACAGAGCGCAGCGACGACCGCGCGGAGGGCGAGGGCGCCGGCACCATGGCCAACGGCCGGGGTGTAGAGACTCCCCACCAGCGGAATGACGAGCAGCTCGAGGACGCCGAAGAGTCCGATCCCGAGCTCGAGCGCCCCGTAGAGCGCGAGCGGATGCGCGAACCGTCCGCGGGCGAGGCGGGTTGCCAGGCGAGGGAGCCCGAGGCTCCCGATACACATCCCACCCATCCAGGTCGCCAGCAGAATCCCCAACGAGATCGCCGACGACCCGATGACTAACTCCAGCAGCTGGAACCACACGACTTCATAAATCAGCGCGGAGAGCCCGCTGCCGATGAAGAGGATTAACAGAATCGGCAGCGCAGCGCCCACGGGGATATCCGGAGAAAGAACGAAACGAGTTACTTGCGCGTGCCGAGCAGCACCCGCACGCCCAGATTGTAATTGGGCATGGTGTGCACATCGAAGAACGGGGAGTTGGCGGACCGCATCGCCATCCAGTAGCGGCGGATCCCGGCGGAGAGCTCCACGGTCGGCCGTACGCGGTATCCCACATCAACACCGTAATGACCGATCGGATTATAGACGTTTTCCGACCGGTTGCTCGGAAAGGTGGGCGGCAGGTCGTACCAGGCGATCGTGGTGCCCATCAACGCCAGCGGCATCACCCGCAGTTTCTCCTCAAAGAACGCGAAGTCGTAGCCCACACCGGCGTCCAGCAGATACAGGTTCATCTTGCCGCCGTCATCATACTTTTCATTATGGTACCGCAGCCCGGCCATGAGCTTGAAGCCCGTGCGCTTCTTCTTGAGGAGCCCTTCATCCCGCAGCTCAATGAAGGGGCCCTTGGAGTTCAAACCGCGCTCTCCCAGGACATCGACACCGGTGTAGACAGAAACCAGCGACGTCGGCGCACTGTTCGCGGTCTGGGCCCCTGCCGACTGCATCGCCGCCACCATGAGCGCCGCGCCCAACACACCTCGCCGCACAATCTGCATACCGGTCATCATCACACTCCCGAATGTGGTTTTGGATGCACCCCAACAACACCGCCTGTACCTGCTACGCGAGCCACCCCTTCCACGTCGCTTCCTCCACACCAATCGTCAGCTGTTGCTGATAGCGCACCAGCGGCTGTGCGAGCAGCAATGGTTCATCCGCCAGAATCGACAGCCACCGCTCCTCGCCATAAAGCGCCGTGCGCAACCCCAGATCAGCAAAGCGACGCGACTCCCGATCAATCAACCGCTCCACCCCAAACTTCTGCGCGAAGCGTTTGAGCTCCCCCAGCGATGCCGGGCGCTCGGCCAGATCGCAAAAATGCACCTTCACCCGACGCTCCGCAAAAAAGCGCTGCGCCTTGCGGGTATCGGCACTTTTCTTGGTGCCAAAAATCTGGACCTGGGGACCGGTCGTACTCATGGCAGCGGTTCCGTTGTCAGCGCGCCGTGGTCAGGCCAGCGCCGCTTCGGCGGCGGCGCGCTTCTCATCATCAAAGGCCCCTTCACTGCGCGAAATCACCAGCGTCGCCACGCCATTGCCAATGATGTTGGTGATCGCGCGCGCTTCCGACATGAAGCGGTCGACCCCCAGCAGCAGCGCCACCCCTTCCACAGGAATCGTGTGCGTGGCGGCGAGCGTCCCGGCCAGCACAATGAAGCCCGACCCGGTCACCCCAGCCGCTCCCTTCGAGGTGAGCATCAGCACCCCCAACAAGGTGAGCTGCTGCGACAGCGACAGCTCCACATTGTAGACCTGTGCAATGAAGATGGCCGCCATCGACAGATAGATGCTCGTGCCATCGAGATTGAACGAATAGCCCGTGGGAATCACCAGCCCCACCACCGGCTTGGCGCAGCCGTAGCGCTCAAGCTTCGCCAGCATGTTGGGCAACGCGGCTTCCGAGGACGACGTGCCGAGCGTCAGCAGAATCTCGTCCTTGATATAACGCAGGAATGGCCAGAGCCGGAATCCGTACAGGCGGCAAATCAATCCCAGCACCACGAAAATGAAGACCGCCATCGTCAGATAGACGTCGAGCATCAACCGGCCCAGCGGCAGCAGCGTCTTGAGGCCGAAGTTCCCCACGGTGA
>JBEIUK010000081.1:0-11789 GCA_040374415.1 Gemmatimonadaceae bacterium
CAGGGCGCCGGCGAAGCTTCGCCGCTGCGCAGCGCCCAGGCGGAGACCGCCGGCACGTACGTCAGCGCCAGCAGCAGACTCCCCAACACGGCACAGACGACCGTGAAGGCCATCGGCTTGAACATCCGCCCTTCCATCCCGGTGAGCGAAAAGATCGGGATGTAGACGGCGACAATGATCGCAATGCCGAAGAGGATCGGCCGACCGACTTCGACCGCCGCGCGCTCAAAGAGCCCGAGCCGATGCACGTCTTTGTGATGCTCAATCCGTCGAATGAAGCTTTCCACCATCACCACGGACGCATCCACGATCAACCCAAAGTCGAGCGCGCCGAGGCTCATCAGGTTGGCCGAATAGCCAAAGATGGCCATGCCGGCGAAGGCGACCAGCATGGAGAGCGGAATCACCGACGCGACAATGAGCGCGGCCCGCACATTGCGCAGGAAGAGGAAGAGGACGGCGATCACCAGCAGCCCGCCTTCAATCAGATTCTTCGTGATCGTGCTGGTGGTCCGGGCCACCAACTCGGTCTGATCGTAGAAGGGGGTGATGGTGACGTTTGCCGGCAAGGCCTTCTGGATCTCCGCGAGCCGCGCCTTGACATCGACAATCACCTGCCGGGAATCGGCCCCCTGCAGCTTGAGCACCATGCCACTCACGACTTCGTGGCCGCCGTCCTTCGTGACAACCCCGTAGCGCGGCAACGCGCCGAGGCGCACGGTGGCGACATCGCCGACCCGGACCGGCGCACCGTCGCGCGCCATCACCACCACGCGCTCGACCTCCGCCGGTGTCTCCACACGCCCCAGCCCGCGCAGGGTGTACCGCTCGCCCCCCTGTTCGAGATAGCTCCCGCCAAAGGACAGCGTGTTGCGGGCCAGCGCCTCATGCACATCGCGCAACGTCAACCGACGCGCGGCAAGCCGCACCGGGTCAACCGTGACCTCCACGCGCTCAATCAACCCGCCCCACGAATTGACTTCAGACACGCCGGGCACGGTGCGCAACCGCGGACGCACCGTGTAATCGTGCAGCGTCTTGAGCTCGGTCAGCGACAGGGAGTCGCTGGAGAGCACGTACTGATACAGCTCGCCCATCGGCGTCGACACCGGACCCAGCCCGGGCTCCACGCCCGCGGGGAGCGCGCTCTTCGCATCGCCCAACCGCTGCTGGACCAGCTGCCGCGCAAAGTAGACGTCGGTGCCGTCCTTGAAAGGGACGGTGATGAGTGACAATCCGAACTTGGAGACGGAGCGCACCCCTTCGGTCCCCGGCAACCCCATGAGCGCCGATTCCACCGGATACGTCACCAGCCGCTCAATCTCTTCCGGCGGCATCCCGGGGGCGGCGGTGATGACTTCCACGCGCGTCCCGGTCAGATCGGGAAAGGCGTCGAAGGGAAGGCGCTCCAGCGCCACCAGCCCAGCCACCACCAGCAGCAGCACGCCGCCAATGATGGTCCCGCGACGATGCAGCGCGAAATGAATCAGCTTGCGCATGAATTACTCGCTGGTGCCGGCAGACCGTCGCTTGAGCAGCTCGGCCTTGGCAATCGCCGCGCTCCCAACGAGGATGGGACGTCCAACGCCCACCCCGGCGAGCAGTTCCACGCGATCGGCGGTGCGGCGTCCCACCCGCACCGGAACGGCCTCGATGTACATCCCCGCCCCGCGCGGTTCGACCGCAATGACGACGGTATCGGCCTCCAGCGCCTGAATCGCCGCGGCCGGCACCACCACCGCCGTGCTGCCGCCCACCCCCAGCAACTCGGCCTGCGCATACGACTCCGCGCGCCCGACGCGGGCGCCGCCCCGCGGCGAGGCCAGCACTTCAATCGTGCGGGTCAGTGTATCCACCGTCGGCGCCACGCGGGTCACCGTCGCGATGACATGGTGCGACGGGTCATCGGTCAGCGCGTACCGCACCTCCGTCCCCGCATGGACACCCTGCGCCGCCGTCTCACCGAGTCGCATCTGCAACACCAGCCGATCGGGATTCCCCACCGTCACCAGCGGCATCCCCGGCAGCACCACCGTGCCAGGCTGCGCATCCCGGGAGGTCACCACGCCACCGATCGGCGTCCGAATCAAGACATCATGCGGATCGGTGTTCGCCGGCGTGGGTCCACCACCTACCAGATGCTCCACCAACGCCTCGGCCCGCTCCAGCTCTGCCTGCGCCTGCTCCGCCATGGCCTCCGCGGTCGTGCGTGCCGCATCCGCCCGTTCCACCTCCGCCTTCGACAGCGCCTTGGCGTCGAAGAGGCGATGCGCGCGCTCCGCGGCGGCGACCGCCACCTTGCGCTCCGCCTCAGCCGCCGAGCGTTGCGCACCCGCTTTGACGAGCGTGCTGCGGGCATCCATGATCTCGTGACTGTGGATCATGACGAGGACGTCCCCGGGCTTTACCACATCCCCCACGCGCACCAACACGCGGGTGATACGCCCTTCCACAATGGAGCCGATCGTTTCGACGCCCGCAGGATCGAGCATCAGCCGGGCCGGCGCCATGGTGACACTCCGCCACGGGACCGTACGCACCGTATCCATGGTGAAACCCGCGATCTCCACGGCATCGGCGGAGAGCGTCGCGGTATCACGCGGCGCATCGGCCTTCACGGCCGCGGCCGGGGTCTTGGCACCACCACCGCAGGCCACCGCGAGCACGCTGAGCAGCGGCAGACAGGGCCAGAGAGGAGGGCAGGCGCGCTGGCTGGGCACCGGCGAATGCGCACGGCGGAACAACAGAGCGGGATGTGACATGGTCATCGCGAGGTCGAAGACAGCGCCGCACGCAGCGGCAGATCAAGGAGGCCATCGGCATCGAGCCGCACCCCGAGTGCACGTTCCAATTCCAAGCGGGCCATCCAGGCCTCCACCGTCCAGCGGATCCGCGCGGTCAACGCATCCGCCGAGGCGCGCTCCGCGTCGAGCAGCTCCACCAACGACGCATGGCCTTCCCGGTAGGCGGTCCGGCTAATCGTGGCAATCTCGAGGCCGCGCTGGGCGAAGGTCGCCGCATCGGCCGCGGTAGCCTGCACCGCGAGATAGTTGGTGAGCGTTGCGATGGCCTCACCCCGCACCGCGAGCCCGGCATCGTCGCGCGACGCCGTGAGTTCCCCCAGTTCGCCCCGGACGCGCTGCCGCGCGCCATCGTTCCGATTAAAGAGCGGGAGCGGCATCGCCAGCCCGAGCTGGCCGGTCATGACGCCGGCGGTTTTCTTGCTCCCGCCTTGCAGCTGCCAGTCCCCGAGAATCCCACGCTGTTCGGCAGCAAGCCGAGCCTCGGCTTCCCGGACGGCCGCTTCACGCGCCGCCAATTCGGGGCGGGCCTGGACGGCGAGCGCGACCGCGGTGGTGCTATCCGGTGGCACCGGCAACGACGGCGCCGTGAGTGCCGCGAGGATGGGCAGCGTGCGGTCCGACACCCCGAGCGTGCGGGCCAACTCGGACCGGGCACGGGCCAATTCCCCCACGGCCGTCGCCACCGCCACCTTGGCGCGATCCGCCTCAAGTCGCGTGCGGATGGCGACCCCCTCGGCGACGCCGCCTTCACGAAAGCGGACCGCATCAATGCGGGCCACTTCGGCCCAGGCGGCCGCCTGGGCCTGCACCACGAGCAACTGCTCCTGCGCCGCCGCCGCCCGCAGCCAGACCCGCGCGACCTGCACCTCGGCCTCGCGGCGGTCGGCGATCCGATCGGCGTCTGCCCGGGTCAGGGCCTCCGTGCCCGCCTTCCGGAGCGCCAGCCGTCGCCCGGTGACATCGAAGGGCACGAACAGCGTGGTGAAGATGTCCGGGGAGAGGGTGCTGCCGAGATTCTCCCGCCGGTATTCCACGGTGGGGTTTGTGAACTGCCCCGGCTCGCGTCCGCGACCGGCGGCCACATCCCGCCGGGCATCGGCCATACGGAGTCCAGGCGCCGAGCTTCGGGCGATCTGCAGCGCCTGGGCCAGATCGAGCGCGGCGGTGGATCCTGTGGAGGACGGTGGCGGCGCGGCGGGTGACTGGGCCGCGACCGTGGGCGGCGCCGACCCCACCAACGCCGCCAGCAGGAACACCGGCATCGTGGGCCGGACGAACGGGACGGTAGCAATCATGGCCCCAACGTAGTGGCGCCGGATGAACAGACCATGAAAGCGCGGCGGCCATCCGGCCCCCTGAGGCGACTGGCGCGACTCAAGTTTCCGGTCCAGCGGTCGATCTCATAGGGGGAGGGGCGACACGAGGTTGCCCCAGTCACTCGCACTGATGCGTCATGTCCACGCGGCCTTCACCGTCCGGTCCCGAGTTTGTGCTTGCCTACGTTCCGCCTGCCCTCGACCCGCTGGCCCGCATCGCGCGGGCCTATGATCGAGCGGTTCGGGCCTGCGAGGACTTTGACAGCATCACGGCGCTGGAGTGGATCGGCATGTTGCGCGCGGCGCTGGTGCTCGATAGCCCCTCCGCCTTCGGCTTTGACGCGCTGTATGCCAAGTGTGAGAAGGCGGTGCGGGCTGGCGATTTCATGGAACCGGCGCGGACGCTGCGGGCCCTCCGTCGCGCATGGTTTGCAGCGGCCGATGCGCAGGCATCGTCACCTGGACGCACGTCCCCCGCGACGCCGTTCCTGAACTAAAGCGCAGCGTTCCCTCGTGGCGGGCGACAATCCACGCCGCGATGGCGAGCCCTAACCCGCTGCCATCGGGCCGGTGCCCCCGGGCGCGTTCCCCACGAAAAAATCGCTCGGTGAGCCGCCCCCGTTCGTCGTCCGGGATCCCAATGCCGTCGTCCGCCACGATCAGGTGGACCGTCTCCCCATCCTGTCCAACCCGCACCTGCACCGTGCCGCTGGGCTCGCTGTAGCGGAGCGCATTGTCGATCAGAATCCCCAGCAATCGCCGCAACTGGAGATCGTCGCCGAAGACCGGCGCTTCTTGCAGCTCCGATGCGGTGAGCGTGATCCCCAGGCGAGCCGCTTCCACCTGCCAGCGCGGCAGTTCATCAGCGACCACATCATCGAGGTAGCCGGGCCGGCGGGTGACCGCCATCTCCCCGACGGTCGCATCGGAGGCGGCGTCGGCGCGGGCCAACTGCAGCAGTTCGTCCACGAGGCGGGACATGCGCAGCAGTTCATCGTGCACGGCCGGAAGCACCGTCGCCGCCGCCTCGGGTGACGGGGGCGCCTGCCGAGCCACCTCCACGCGCCCCAGGACCCGCGCGAGTGGCGTTCGCAGTTCGTGGGCTGCGTCGGCGAGGAAGCGTCGCTGTTGCGTCAGCGCCCCGTCGAGCCGATCCAACAGCGCGTTGAATCGACCGCCAAGTCGTCCCAGTTCATCCGACGGATCGGTGAGCGGAAGCCGGTCGCCTTGCCCAGGGATGATCTGCGTGGCGGCATCGGCCATCCGGCCAACGGGATGCAGAGCCCGTCCAGTGAGCCACCAGCCGAAGCCGCCGGCCAGGAGCACCAGCAGGGGGATCCCCAGCAGCAGCCCCCGGTCAATACGGGCTTCAGTCGCCGCCACCCGCGCGCCGCTGGCATCGACCTCGATGGTCCATCCGGGCGCGAGGCCCGGTTCCAACGGCACCGTCACCCGGCGGATCGGCTCCGGCAACGCGGGCAGCGCCGCCGGCATCGCGGTCGCCCCAAACAGCGCCCCCGACGGACGGCGCACCCGCATCACGCGATCCTCGAAAACCAGCTCGCCCGCAATGTGCGTCAACGTGGCTTCGATGGTCTGGTATTCGGCGATCTCGGCCCGGAAGAACCGGGTGATGAGTTGCGCGGAGGCGCGCACCGAGCTGTCGAATTCCCGCTGCAGCGCGTCGTGGACTACCGCGCGGAGTGCCAGCGAGGCCGCCAGGAGCGCCACCAGCAGCGCCCCCGTGGACAGCCAGGTCAGCCGACGCCGCAGCCGAGGCACATGGGACACGCCTCCCGTGGTCGGACTCACGCCGACCCGCCGGGATCCCGCATCCGGTATCCGGTGCCGCGCAACGTCTCGAGGAGTGGCGTGTCACCTGTCCCGTCGATTTTCCGACGCAGGCGGCCGATATAGACGTCGATCACGTTGCTGAGGGGATCGAAATTGTCGTCCCATGCATGCTCACTGATGTACTGCCGCGTGACCACGCGGCCACGGGAGCGCATGAGAATCTCGAGGACCGCGTACTCTTTGGTGGTCAGGGCGATTGGGCGGCCGCCCCGCTCGGCGGTCCGGGTGGCCGGATCGAGCGTCAGGTCAGCCACCCGCCACACCACATCGGCGTCCGCATTGGGGCGACGCAGCAGCGCCCGAATCCGTGCGACGAGTTCGGCGAGGGCATACGGCTTCACCAGATAGTCATCGGCGCCGAGGTCGAGGCCGGCGATCCGGTCAGCGAGGCTGTCGCGGGCGGTGGCCATGAGCACCCGCGGCGCCGGACGCCGCGCCCGGAAGGCGGTGCAGAGGGCAAAGCCGTCGTCGTCGGGGAGCCGAACGTCGAGCACCACCGCGTCGTAGGGGCTGATCGCGGCCAACTCGCGAGCCGCCGCCCCGGTAGCGGCGGCGTCCACGGCAAATCCCTCGCGACGCAGGTACGTCGCGACGCTGTCGCGCAGCGTGGCATCATCCTCCACGACCAGGATCCGCATCCGGCAAATGTACCATGCCGGGCCCGGCGGGGGTGTGGGCGAGCAGCCCGCGGCAGCGGGTTGTGGCGTGGCCGTGTACCGCTGCCGATATTCCCCGGTAGCCTCGTCGGTACCGGGTGTCTGCTCGCATGGCAGCACCACGGCGCGATGAGTGGCTCTGTCCAGAACGCGCTGGGCGACCCATGGGGTCGGCCCACGCAGGACCATTACCTGTTATGTCGCATCCCAATTCGTTTGGCAGCCGCGCCTCGCTCACGGTCGGCGATCGCCAGTACGCGTACTATCAGCTGAGCGCCCTCGACGCCCTTCCCGGCAGCACCGCCGCGTCGCTCCCTTTCTCGCTCCGCGTTCTCTTGGAGAATCTGCTCCGCGGGGAAGACGGGGCCTTCGTCAAGCGGTCGGACATCGAAACGATGGCCCGCTGGAATGTGAAGGCGTCGGTCGATCAGGAGATCGCGTTCCGCACCGCCCGCGTGCTGCTGCAGGACTTCACCGGTGTCCCCTGTGTCGTCGACCTCGCCGCGATGCGCGACGCCATGGTCGCCCTGGGTGGCGATCCGACGCGCATCAACCCGCTGCAGCCGGTTGATCTGGTCATCGACCACTCGGTGCAGGTCGATGAATACGGCACCGAAGCGGCGCTCCTCATCAACACGGAGCTCGAGTTCGAACGGAACTCCGAGCGGTATCAATTCCTCAAGTGGGGACAGACGGCACTGCGGAACTTCCGCGCCGTGCCGCCGGGCACCGGCATTTGCCATCAGGTGAATCTCGAGTATCTCGCGCAGGTGGTGTTTACGGCGGCGGAGGGGAGCGAGACGCTCGCCTACTGCGATTCGCTCGTCGGCACCGACTCGCACACCACGATGATCAACGGCCTGGGCGTACTCGGCTGGGGCGTCGGCGGGATTGAAGCGGAAGCGGCCATGCTGGGACAGCCGGTGAGCATGCTGATCCCGGAAGTGATCGGCTTCCGGCTCCATGGGAAGCTGCCGGCCGGCGCCACGGCCACCGATCTCGTGCTCACCTGCACCGAGATGCTCCGCAAGAAGAAAGTCGTGGGCAAGTTCGTGGAGTTTTACGGCCCGGGGCTCTCGTCGCTGGCCCTTGCCGACCGCGCGACGATTGCCAACATGGCGCCCGAATATGGCGCGACGATGGGCTTCTTCCCGGTCGACGCGGAAACGCTCAAGTATCTGCAGCTCTCCGGCCGCAGCGCCGAGCAGGTCGCGCTGGTCGAAGCCTATTGCAAGGCACAGGGGCTCTTCCGTACCGATGCCACGCCGGACCCGGTGTTCACCGATACGCTTGAGCTGGATCTGAGCACGGTGGTGCCGAGTCTTGCGGGCCCGAAGCGGCCGCAGGATCGGATCCCGCTCAGCGACAGCAAGGCGCGCTATGCCGATGCGGTGGCGGCGCAGCATGCGGCCACCGGCGCCGGGACGACGCAGACGGTCAGCTACAAGGGGCAGCAGTTCCCTCTCACTGACGGCGCCGTGGTGATCGCGGCGATCACGAGCTGCACGAACACGAGCAACCCCAGCGTGATGCTGGCCGCCGGTCTGCTGGCGCAGAAGGCCGTGGCGAAGGGGTTGCACACGAAGCCGTGGGTGAAGACGTCGCTGGCCCCGGGCTCGAAGGTGGCCACCGAGTACTTCCACAAGGCGGGCGTGATGGATGCGCTCGACGCGCTGGGCTTCAACGTGGTGGGCTACGGCTGCACCACCTGCATTGGCAATTCCGGTCCGCTGCCGCAGGAGATCAGCGAAGCGATCGATGCCGGGAAGCTCAACGTGGCGGCCGTGCTGTCTGGGAACCGGAACTTCGAAGGGCGCGTGAATCCGCAGACGCGCTTCAACTATCTGGCGTCGCCGCCACTCGTCGTGGCCTATGCGCTGGCTGGACGGATGGATATCGATCTGGCGACGGAGCCGCAGGGTCAGGGCACCGATGGCCCGGTGTATCTGCACGACATTTGGCCGAGCCAGCAGGAAGTCGAAGACACCATCCTGTCGAGCGTAAAGCGGGAGCAGTTCACGACGCAGTACGCGGACGCCTTCAAGGGCGACCGGTACTGGCAGGCCATTGAGGCGCCCACGGGGAGCCAGTATGCGTGGGACGGGCAGAGCACCTATGTGAAGCATCCGCCGTATTTCGCCGGGATGACGATGACGCCGCCGGGGATCCGCCCGATCACCGGCGCCAAAGTGCTCGGCATGTTCGGCGATTCCATCACGACCGATCACATCTCCCCGGCAGGCTCCATCGCCGCGGCGAGCCCGGCGGGCAAGTATCTCACGGCGCTTGGTGTGGAGAAGAAGGATTTCAACTCGTACGGTGCGCGTCGTGGCAATCATGAAGTGATGATGCGCGGCACCTTCGCGAACATCCGGCTCAAGAACGAACTGACGGGTGGCAAGGAAGGGTGGTGGACCGCCACAGCCCCGGGCGCCGAGCCGGAAGCCATTTACGACGTGTCGGTAGCACGGAGCGCGGCCGGCGTACCGCAGGTGGTGGTGGCCGGGAAGGAATACGGCACCGGCTCCTCGCGCGACTGGGCGGCGAAGGGGACCATGCTGCTGGGCGTGCGGGCCGTGATCGCCGAGAGCTTCGAGCGCATTCACCGCAGCAACCTGGTCGGCATGGGGGTGTTGCCCCTGGAGTTCGTCAACGGCGAGACCCGGCAGTCGCTGGAGCTCACCGGCTTCGAGTCGTATGACATTGGCGGCCTCACCGACGCGCTGCAGCCGCGGGCGACGCTGACCGTCTCCGCCACGGCGGGTGATGGTTCCGTGAAGACCTTCAACGTGCGCTGCCGGATCGATACGCCGGAAGAGCTGCAGTACTACATCCACGGCGGCATTCTGCCGTACGTGCTCCGGTCGCTGGTCAGCAAGTAAGCGATCGGATGTCCGTCGCATGACACGTCCCGTCTGGCTGCTGGTGAATCCGGCCGCTGGGCGTGGGCGTGCGGCCGATCGGGTGGAGCGGGCGTATGCGGCGCTCCGCACGATCGGTCCGGTGGTGCTCATGGAGTCCACCGCCCCCGGTGACGAAACCCGGGTGGCCCGTGATGCCGCCCGGGCCGAGGCCCGTGCGCTGGTGGTGCTCGGCGGCGACGGCGCGTTATCGCATGCCGCGCGCGGACTCCTTGAGGTGGGGGCCGACGTGCCGCTCACCGTCTTCCCGTCGGGGACGGGGAACGACTACGCCAAATCACTGGGGCTCCCGGCGCACGATTATCTCGCCATTGCCCGGCTCATCGCCGACGGGGCCGTGTACACGGTGGATGTCGGCGAGATGGACGGCGTCCCCTTTCTCAATGCGGCCGGCCTTGGCTTTGATGCGCAGGTGGCGCATGTGGTCCGCGATCCGGCGCATTGGCCGGCACTGCGTGGCAGCCTGCGCTACATCGGCATCGCGGCGGCGCAGCTGCTGCGCTATCGTGGCGCGCCGCTCGCGGTCTCCGGGCTGGCGGAGGGGCGGGCTGAGCCGTGGCTCATGGTCGTCTTTGCCAAGGGGCAGTGGTTTGGCGGCGCGTTTCGGATTGCACCGACGGCGCAGCTCGTCAGCGGATCGCTGCACTGCGTGGCGATTGCGGATGTGCCGGCAATGTCACGCATCGGGCTCTTTGCCCGCGCGCTGCGCGGGGCGCATGTGGGGCGTCCCGGCGTCGCGACGGCGAGCATGACCGAGGTCACGCTCGCCGCGGAGTCGGCGCCCTGGTTTGAGGCCGACGGCGAGCTCTATCGGGCCGCGGGGCCGACCCTCACCGTGCGGGTGCGTCCTCAGGCGCTCCGGGTGGTGGGGCGTCCCGCTCTGTCGGTTCCCCCCGGGAGCCGTTAACCTCCCTGCAGTGCTGTGGCCGGTCACCCGACCGCCCACGCTGTTCCGACCGCGTACTCCGAACACTCCGAGGACCCGTCCATGTCCCTGATCTCCCGCGCCGCCCGGCTCGCCGTGGCCGCCACCCTGAGCGCCGTTGGCGCCCTCAGCACCACCACCGCGACTGCGCAGGCGCAGACGGCCCCCGCCCTCAAGGTCGGGGACATGGCCCCCGACTTCACCGTGGCCTGGGTCACCTCCGGCGGCCTTGAGAAGAAGCCGTTCAAGCTCTCTGAGCACCGCGGCGAAACGGTGATCCTCGCCTTCTTCCCGAAGGCGCGCACCAGCGGTTGCACCATGCAGATGGAGTCGTACCGCGACAAGTACGCCGACCTCTTCATGGGCGGAAAGAAAGTGACGCTCGTGGGCGTGAGTGTGGATCCGGACAGCGCGCTCACGTCGTGGGCCGTGGATGCCAAGTTCCCGTTCCACTTCGCCGCTGATGTGGACCGCAAGGTCGGTGTGGCCTACGGTGCGAACGGCGGCAGCGGCTACCACAAGCGCCTCCTCTACGTGATCGACCCGAAGGGGAAGATCAGCTACATGGCCACCCCGTTCCTCCAGATGTCCGCCGACGCCTACACCACGCTCGGCAAGGAAATCGCCGCCGCGAACGGGACCAAGTAATCATGCACACCATCCGGCGTGCCTTCGCGGGCGTCAGCCTCACCCTCGGGCTATCGGCCTCGGCCACGGCCCAGGGGGCGCTGAAAGTCGGCGACGTCGCGCCGGACTTCACGGTGACCGCCGTGACGGCCGCCGGAACGGACGCCAAGCCGTTCCGGTTGTCAGAGCACCGTGGGGAAACGGTCGTGCTGGCCTTCTTCCCGAAGGCCCATACCCCAGGCTGCACCACCCAGATGGAGACGTACCGCGACAAGTACGCCGACGTCTTTCAGGGTGGGAAGAACGTGACGCTCCTGTCGGTCAGCACCGATGATGCCGCCACGCTTGCCAAATGGGCCAAGGACGATCGGTTTCCGTTCCACTTTGGAGCCGACGAGAACAAGGCCGTGGGCAAGGCCTACGGCGCCAGCAGCATCCTCTGGCACAAGCGGCATCTGTACGTCATCGATCCCGCGGGGAAGATCACCTACATCGCGACGCCGTTTCTGCAGATGTCGGCCGATGCCTACACGGGCCTCGGCGCGGCAATCCGTGAAGCTGGGACGCACGCGACCGGCGCCCGTCGGTAACTGCGCGCGGGCGCGTGATCGATGACTATCCGGTTTGATGCGCCGCCCCCGCTCCTCGTGAGCCCGTTCGCTTCGCCGCGCGCCCTCGCCACCGCC
>JBEIUK010000077.1:0-12504 GCA_040374415.1 Gemmatimonadaceae bacterium
CGCTCGATGCCGACGAACGGGCCACCGCCGAGCTTGAAACGGCGATTGCCGCGGTCCTGACCGCCCCCCCAGGCGCGATCGCGGCCTATCGGATCCGGATGCGGAACCGCTATCTCGGGGCGCCCATGGAGCGTGGGAGCTGGGGGCGCGACTGGCATGTCCGCTTCTTCCGCTCCACGCTGCGCTTCGAGGTCAAGCGGGTGCATGAGGGGCTGCAGTACACCGGCGACATCGGGACGCTGCAGGGCGGCATCGCGCATGACTCCTACCGCGATCTGTATCATCACCTCACCAAGGTGGGGACGTACTCGCGCTGGGGCGCGGAAGACCTGCAGCAGCGGGGACGCTCGGCATCGATGAGCGATCTCGTGGTGCGCCCGATCTGGCGCTTCATCCGCGCTTATCTGGTGGACGGCAACTGGCGGGACGGCCGGCGTGGCCTTGTGTTTTCGGTTGTGCATGCCTGGTCGGCGTTCGCGAAATACGCGCTGCTCTGGGACCGGGAGCGGAGAGCCGCCGAGGTGCCGTCGGCGTTCGTTCGTCCCGACGACTCGAGCGCCCCATGATTGGGCCGCGCATTCCGGTGCTCTGCTATCATCGGGTCGAGGAGCCACCCGCGTCGGATCCAGGGGATCAGAACTTCGTGACCCCGGCGCAGTTCGCGCAGCACATGGCGCTGCTGGCCAATCTCGGGTTCACCGGCGTCACCGTGCGGGACATCGTGCGCTGGCAGCGTGGCGAGGGGACGCTCCCCAGCCGGCCCGTGGCCGTGACCTTCGATGACGCGTACGAGAGCATCGTGACGCACGCGATGCCGGTGCTGGCCACGCACCAGTGGCCCTGCACGGTGTATGTGGTGAGCAGCTGTGTCGGCCGATCCAATGTCTGGGATCCCGCGGCGCCGCGTGCCACCCTGCTGGACGCGCCGGCACTCCGGACGCTCCACACCGCCGGCCACGAAATCGGCTCGCATTCCCGTAGCCACCGGCGCATCACCACGCTCTCGGCGGCCGAAGCGATCGATGAATTGCAGGGCTCCCGGATGGAGCTGGAAGCGCTGCTCGGCGCGCCGGTGGTGAGCTTTGCGTTCCCGTATGGCACGCACGATCGGACGGCGCTGGCCCGGGTGGAGGAAGCGGGGTATCTGGGCGCCTGCACCCTCAAGCGGTGGGGGAACGGTCGGGGCTCGAATCCGCTCCGCATGGGGCGGATGGGGGTGGGCGGAAAGCTTCCCAACTGGCAGCTGGCGGCGAAGCTGGGAAAGATGCTCGCGACGCCAGCCTTCAGCTGATTACTGCCGCGATAACGGCGCTATAGTGATCGCGGACTGCTCGAATAATGCGCTTTTACTGATCTGATGCTGGCGCGTTCATGGCCTGTACATCAATCACGAAGCGATAGCGTACATCGCCGGCGAGCATTCGCTCGTACGCCGCGTTGATCTCCGACGGCTGAATCAGCTCGATATCCGACGTAATCCCGTGTTCGGCGCAGAAGTCCAGCATCGCCTGCGTCTCCGCGATCCCGCCAATGAGCGATCCGGCCAGCGACCGGCGGTTCCCAATGAAGGTGAAGGCGTGCGGCGCCGGATGCGGCTGCGGCGAGCCTCCCAGCAGTACCAGCGTCCCATCGAGCCGAAGGAGCTGCATCTCGGCGTCCAGATCGTGCGGCGCCCCCACGGTGTCGATGATGACATCGAGCGTGTTGCGGTAGGCTGTCAGCGCCCCCGGCTCCGAGGTGACGATCACCTGGTGTGCCCCCAGCCGTTCGGCGTCGGCGACTTTCGCCGTCGAGGTGGTGAGGACGGTGACGGAGGCGCCCATGGCGCGCGCCAGTTTGACGGCCATGTGGCCGAGGCCGCCGATCCCGACAACGCCGACGCGGCGTCCCGGGCCCACGTCCCAATGGCGGAGCGGGGAATAGGTCGTGATGCCAGCGCAGAGGAGTGGGGCCGCCGCCGCCGGATCGAGCCCGGCGGGGATCCGGAGCACGAAATGCTCATCCACGACGATGGCGGTGGAATAGCCCCCCTGCGTGGGGCGGCCGGTCTCCTTTTCCGTGCTGGCGTAGGTGTCGGTGAACCCGACCTCGCAGTACTGCTCCAGTCCCTGCGCGCAGCTGGGGCAGTCGCGGCAGGCGTCCACCATGCAGCCGACACCGACGAGGTCCCCCGGGGCATACCGGGTGGCCTCGGCGCCGGTCTCCCGGACCCGCCCGACAATTTCATGCCCCGGCACCAGCGGATAGCCCTTGGGGCCCCACTCGCCGCGCACCGAGTGCAGGTCGGAATGACAGATCCCGCAATAGAGAATGTCGATGACGACGTCCCGCGCGCCGGGGGCCCGGCGGGTGAAGGCCCACGGGGCGAGGGGGGGGGTCGGCGAAAAGGCGGCGTAACCGAGCGCTGGCAGCATGGGGTGGGGTTGAGGTTCGTAAACGTAGTGCCGTCGTTGTGCGTATGTTCAAGGGTTCTTCTTCCCTCCACCGTTCTCCCCCTTATGACCTCCTTCCGTTCCTCTTCGCGCGCGCGCAGTCTGGCGCTGGCGCTGGCCACCTCGGCCGTGGCCCTCCCGGCCATGGCGGTCGTCGCTGGTGCGCAGCCCATCGACTCCGCCTCCGTGGCGGGTATGCGCTGGCGTGCCATCGGTCCGGCGACCTTCATGGGTCGCCTCTCCGACGTTGCCGGTATCCCGGGTCCCTCCAAGACGCTGTTCGTCGCTGCCGCTGGCGGCGGCATCTGGAAGACCACCAACAACGGGCAGACCTGGCGCCCGGTGTTCGACGACAAGCGCGTCATCTCGATGGGGATGCTCGCCATTGCCCCGTCGGATACGCAGCAGGTGTGGGCTGGTACCGGCGAACCGAATTCCCGCAACACGATCGAGCCCGGCGGCGGCATCTACAAGTCGACCGACGGCGGGATGACCTGGACGCTCAAGGGGCTCGAGAAGACCGAGCATATCGGTCGGATCGTGGTGCACCCCACCAACCCGAACGTCGTCTTTGTGGCGGCGCTGGGTGCGGCGTGGCGCAGCAACGCGGATCGCGGTCTGTACAAGACGACCGATGGTGGCGCGACCTGGAAGCTCGTGAAGTTTGTGAGCGACAAGGCGGGCTTCATTGACGTCGCGATCGATCCGAAGAATCCGAACATCATGTTCGCGGCCAGCTGGGAGCGGCTCCGCACGTCGTACTCGCTCAAGAGCGGCGGCCCCGGCTCGGCGCTCTGGAAGAGCACCGACGGCGGCGACACGTGGACGGAAGTGAAGGGCGGCGGCTGGCCGGCGGCGATCTTCGGCCGGATCGGGCTCAACATCAACCTCGCGAACCCGAAGGTCATCTACGCGATGGTCGAAGGGGCTGAGCCGGATGCCAAGGGGAGCTACACCCCGTCGCAGCGGCCGAAGTACAACGGCCTCTGGCGGTCGACCGATGGCGGCGCGACCTGGGCGCAGATGAACAGCATCAACGTCCGGCCGTTCTACTACTCGCAGGTGCGCAGCGATCCGAAGAATCCGGACCGCGTGTACTTCAGCTCGACGGAGCTGCAGGTCTCGGATGATGGTGGCAAGACGTCGCGCAACGCGGCGCAGTCGGTCCACGTCGACGATCATGCCATCTGGATCGATCCGAATGACCCGGAGCGTTGGGTGATCGGCAATGACGGTGGCATTTCGTTCACCTTCGATCGGGGCGGCAACTTCAACTCGATGCAGAATCTGGCCATCGGCCAGTTCTACGAAGTGAGCTACGATTTCGCCGTGCCGTACAACGTCTGCTCCGGCGCACAGGATAACGGGTCGTGGTGTGGCCCGAGCCGTCGCCGCAGCCCGAACACGCCGAATTCGTATTGGTTCACGATCGCGGGGGGTGACGGCTTCTATACGGCCAACGATCCAACCGATCCGAGCATCGTCTACGGCGAATCGCAGGGCGGGAATGCGTCGCGCATCAACCTGAAGACCGGTGAGCGGATGGCCTTCGCGAAGCCAAGCTGGCAGGCGCGTTACAAGGAGTGGGAAGATTCCATCGCCATCGTGCGCGGGGATCCGCTCGCGCCGGCCACGAAGGCCCAGAATGCCGCGATTGCGTCGCTCCGTGCCAAGCAGAAGCAGGACTCGATTGATCTGGCGATGCGCTTCAACTGGAACGCGCCGTATTTCATCTCGCCGCACAACCCGGCGGTGATCTACTTCGCCGGCAACCGCGTGCTGAAGTCGTCGAAGCGTGGCGAAGACTTCCAGCTGATCTCGCCGGACCTGTCGAAGAAGCTGGAAGCCAAGATCGATACGTCGATCCGTCTCACGGGTGGCATCACGATCGACGCCACGGGCGCCGAAACGTATGGCACGGTGGTGGCGATGACGGAAAGCAAGGCGAAGCAGGGGCTCCTCTATGCCGGCACCGATGACGGCAGTGTCTGGAAGTCGTCGAATGATGGCGCGACCTGGGAAAACCTGACGGCGAAGTTCGCCGGCATGCTGCCGAACAACGGCGAAGCGTTCGTGGCGCGTATTGAAGCGTCGAAGTTCGACACCACCACCTTCTGGGTCGCGTTTGATGCGCACCGGTCGGGGGACTTCAAGCCGTACCTGTTCATAACCACCGATGGTGGCAAGAGCTTCAAGTCACTCGCGAACAACCTGCCGAGCGATGGTCCGGGCGACTATGTGCACGTGATCCGTGAGGATCCGCACAATCGGAACCTGCTCTTCGTTGGTACGTCGATCGGAGTCTATGCGTCGACGGATCGGGGCACGACGTGGACGCGCTTCATGGCGAACCTGCCGAGTGTGCCGGTCTATGATCTGCAGATCCATCCGCGCGATCACGAGCTCATCGCCGCGACGCATGGGCGGAGCCTCTGGGTGGTGGACATCACGCCGCTCGAGCAAATGACCGCCGCGGTGGCGGCGAAGCCGGTGCATCTCTTTGAGCCGCGCACGGGCTTCCAGTGGGGCGAAGGCCCGACGCTGTCGTCGACGGGCAATGGCAATGCGCAGGCGTTCTTCGCCACGCAGAACCCGGCCTACGGCGCGTCGATCTCGTATCGTGTGACGACGGCGAGCACGCAGAGTGCGCGCATCACGATCATGGATGCCGCGGGCGACACGGTGCAGTCGCTGGTCGGTCCTGGCGCGGCCGGGCTCCATACGGTGACCTGGAACTACGGTCGTCAGGTGCGTCCGGCGCCGCGTGGTCCGCTCTCGCCGAGCGAGAAGCGGGACTCGATCCTGCGCGCGGTGCGTGGCCCGCAGGTGCTCGATTCGCTGGCGAAGGCCAAGTATGACAGCGCCGCGCTGGCGCAGGCGAAGCTGCTGCTGAACCCGCCGACCTTTGGCGGTGGGCCCGGCTTTGGCGGACGTGGCGGTGGTGGTGGCGGCGGTGGTCGTGGCGGGCAGGGTGCCTGTGAGCGGCCGATGACCATGTGGGAGCCGTTCTGCGCCCGTCCGGCGGAAGCGCCGGCTGGCCGCGGTGGTCCTGGCGGCGCCGGTGCCGGCCCGGCTGGGGCGGAAGGCGACATGGCCGCGCTCATGGCGCAGTTTGGTGGCCGTGGTGGCGGCACGCCGAACCCGGCGGTGCAGAAGATCTTCCAGCTCATCGGCATTCCGATGACCGTGGGTGGCGGTGGTCGTGGGCAGGGCGGGTTCGGTGGCTTCGGTGGTGCCCGCAATGTCACCACGGGCGACTACCTCGTGATCCTGCAGCTCAACGGCACCACGGTGAAGCAGAAGCTCCACGTGGAGAACGTTGGGGCGGGGGAGAGCAGCTCGCCGTTTGGCCCGGCCTCGGGTGATGACGAGGGCGATCGCGGCGGCAAGCGGTCGCAGTCGCGCTCGAACCGCTAAGCACTGAACGGTGCCTTCCGGATCGTGGCCCATGTGGGCCCGGTCCGGGACGGTCCGGGAGGGGTGAGCACCAAGGGCTTCGGCCCTCGGGGTTCACCCCTCTGGTCTTTTCCCCCCGGACCCGTCAACCTTGGCGGGTCCTTTTCTGTGAGCGCCATTTCCTATGCGTCAGTACAACTACCACGCCTCCGAGACCACGGTCGCCGCGCTGCGTCGTCTGCGCGCCCCATGGTCTCGCGTGCATGTCATCGATACCGCCGTCACCGTAGTGCTGGCGGATGAGCAGGCGGTGATCATTCAGGTCGAGGCCGCCGACGTCGAGGACGCCTTCGAAGCCTTCCGATTGCAGGCGCTGGTGGACCCGAACCCGATGGTCTACGGCGAACCGAGCATGGCGTTTACCGCGCCCGGGAATGACGTCGTGATCTTCACCGGCGCCACCTGGAGCGAGGCGAACGGGGGCACCATTGATCCGATCATTCGGGGCGATTCGGTGATCCACTTCAGTGGTCACCCGGGGCAGATCTCCGAGACCGCCGAAGTGGTCTGCCTGACCAGCGACGCGGTGGTCATTGCGTCACCGGAGGGGGTCGGAATGCTGATCCGCACCGCCCTCAAGCCGTACGCCCTCGAGGTGGTCACCGATCCCGATGCGGTCCGGAAATTCCTGCAGGAACGGGGCTACACCAGCGAGGGGTGACCGACGCGGCGACGCGTCGGTCCGCGTCGTCGGTCCGCGACGTTACTTCGGCGCGCGCGTGAACAGCAGGTAGTCGGCGCGCGCTTTATGCGGGGCCGGGTCGGCGGTCGCGAGATCCGCCACCGGCACCCCCGTCAGCACGACCGTCTTCACCCCCGGTATGCGCCGCCGGACGCGCGCCGCCGTGCCGAGACCGCCGTCGCTATGGAAGGCGCCATTGACCTGATAGACGAGCTGGCCTGGGAACCGCTGCATCGCCATCGCGATCGATTCCCCCATGGTCTCGTCCTTCACGCACTGCGCCTCGTAAAAGAGGTCAGTCATCTTCGCCATCATCGCCGCATCGCTCGCCGTTGGCGGGCCGCCACCGGCGCTGTGCCCCGTCATGGTCTCGGCGAACTTGGCGTAGTACGCGTCCTTGGGGCACTGATTGTCGGCCGCGGCATAGCGCCGCTCGGTACGGGTCATCGTGTCGAGGACGGCCAGCCCCTTCCGGCTCACCGCGCTCGCGATCCGGCGTGGGACGTTCGCCGCGATCACCGGCCAACCATGCACGCGGGCGAGCTCCACCATGGGGCGATAGTCGGTGGTGTACCGGTCCCACGGCCGGGACCCGTCGAGCATCGTCTTCTCGCTGATGGCTCCCGCGAGGTACTGATCGACCAGCGGCTGCACGTCGCGCTCAAACATCTCCAGCGTGACCGTCACGGCGCCCCGACGCGCACCGAGCGCCGCCAGCACCGCCTGCTCGGCGGAATGCGTCGCCGGATCGTCGTGCTGTTCACCAAAAAAGACGACCTCGGTCTTTGCAATCGCCTTCACGAAGTCGCCAAAGGCGACAAAGCGCTCGGCGTGCGTATCGTAGATGCGGAGCGCGGCCGGGGTCGGGGCCGTCGCGGTGCTTCTTGCCGCTGGCAGACAGGCGGTGAGCAGCATCGCGAGGGCCAGCGTGCCCAGGCGGGAAAGGCGGTCGGGAAGTGACATCCGGAAAAGGTGGCGGAACCCCGGAAGCGGCGAAAGGTGTGTTGGCGCTACTTTTCTCCCTCTCCTCCCATCTTCCTCGCCATGTTACTCGCCACGATTGCCGGCGCCTTCGCCGTCGCTTTCCTCTTGGGGTACGCGGTTTCCCGCATCGGGCTCCCCCCGCTGGTGGGCTACCTGCTGGCCGGCATTGTGCTGGGCCCGCATGTGCCGTGGGTCTATGGCGACGTCCATGCGGCGGCGGAGCTCGCCGAGGTTGGTGTCATCCTGCTGATGTTTGGCGTGGGGCTGCACTTCTCCCCGGGCGACCTCATGCGGGTGCGCCGGATTGCCCTCCCTGGGGCGCTGTTGCAGCTGACGATCGCGACGCTGCTCGGGATGGGCCTCGCACTCGTCTGGGGATGGACGCTCCCGGCCGCGATCATCTTTGGGCTCGCGCTCTCCGTGGCCAGTACCGTCGTGGTGATGAAGGTGATGGAAGCGCGCGGCATGATGGATTCCGCCGACGGGCGCATTGTGGTCGGGTGGATGATTGTCGGCGATGTGGCCGTGGTGCTCGCCCTCGTGCTCCTGCCGTCAATTCTCGCGGCCGTGGGTGGGCCAGTCCCCACGGGACCGGCGGTGCCGGGCGGCCTTGCGGGGATGATTGCGATCACGCTGCTGAAGGTGGGCGCGTTTGTGGGGTTGATGGCGGTGGTGGGGCGCCGGTTGGTGCCGTGGCTGCTCACGCGGGTCGCACGTTCTGGCTCACGCGAGCTGTTCACGCTCGCCGTGTTGGCGGTGGCGATGGGGATCGCCGTGGGGGCCGCGCAGTTGTTTGGCGTGTCGTTCGCGCTCGGCGCGTTTCTCGCGGGCGTGGTGATCAGTGAGTCCGATCTGTCCTATCGCGCCGGTGCCGACGCCCTGCCGCTGCAGGATGCCTTTGCGGTGATCTTTTTTGTCTCCGTGGGGATGCTGATCGATCCGGGCATCTTTCTCCGTGACCCACTGCGCGTGGCGGAGACCGTGGGGGTGATTCTGCTCGGGAATTCAGTGGCCCCGACGGTGTTGATGGTGCTGTTGCGGCATCCCTTGGGGCCGTCGCTGCGCATGGGGGCGATTCTCGGGCAGGTGGGGGGAATTCTCGTTCATTCTCGCGGGGCTTGGCGTGAGTATCGGGGTGCTCACCGAAGACGCGCGAGGGCTGGTGCTCGCGGCGGCGCTGTGCACGATCGTGCTCAATCCGCTGATGCTCGCCGGGGCTGATCGGTTGTCGCGGTGGCTGTCGGGCCATCCCGAGTGGCTGGACCGGATTGAGCGGCAAACGGCACCGCGTCTGGTCACGACCTCGCTCTGGATGGCGACGCCCATGAACCACGCGATTCTGGTGGGGTATGGCCGCGTCGGGCGTACGATCGGTGACGCCCTGCATCGGCTCAATATCCCCTTCGTTGCGGTGGAGCAGGACCGCCGCGTCGTGGAGTCGATGCGGTTACTGGGCGTCACCTGCATTTACGGAGATGCCACACGCCCCGGCATTCTGGACTACGCGCACCCCGGGCTCGCCCGCTTGCTGGTGATTGCGACGCCCGATCCGTATCATGCGCGCCATATCATTGCGTTAGTGCGCGCGAAGAATCCGGACATTGAAATCATTGTCCGGACACACAGTGATGACGAGCAGACGCTTTTCGAGTCGCTGCAGGTCAGCAAAGTGCTCATGGGAGAACGCGAGCTCGCCCTCGGGATGGCCTATCACAGCATGCGTGCGCTTGGCTGTGACGATGATCGTGCCGACGAGGTGATTCAGTACCTGCGGGATGGCCGTCGGATGCCCACGCAAGAATTCAGCACGCTGACCGAAGCAGAAGTGCGTGCGATGCAGGGACTCCAGGGGATGCCGGGCGGCGGTGGTGGGGGGACCTCCACCACGCCGCCTGCACAATCGTAAGCGACGGCGTCAGCCCCGCGTGATCCCCGGGGTGCCGCGCGTGAGCTGCCACTTTGATGGCGTTTCCAATGGGGCGCCCGGACGTGAGACGTACGGCACACTGCGATATTCGGCGAGCCACTGTTCCGGCGAGACGGTGCAGCGGACGTAGCCCCGGCGATTCTGGAAGAACTTGACGTGCGGATTTTCTGCGAATTGCGACTGCATGCGGGCGGCGGGTTCTGCTGACCCGTCGCCGTCGGAAGAAATGCTCGACCCCACAAATTCGGCGGCGACCACGGGGCGATCCGGACGATCAAAGCCCGCCCGCAATTCGTTGACCCAATGCGTGTGGATGTCGCCAGTGATCACCACGGTGCGATTGGGGGCACGGTCGGCGATCGTGCGGAGCAACCGGTCGCGCGCGACCGGATAGCCGCTCCACTGGTCCATCGAGACACGCGTCTCCGCACCCGGCCCGCTGTCGTAGGGGGCCATCATCACCTGATTCGCCAGCACCTGCCACTTGGCTGAGGACGCGCCGAGGCCCTTGGCGAGCCATGCTTCCTGGGCACCGCCCAAGAGGCCGCGGGTGGGATTGGCCCAGTCACCGCAGGGGACCGCCTTGGTGCCGTCGCCGCAGGGCTGATCATCGCGATACTGGCGCGTGTCCATCATCCAGAAGCGCGCGAGGCTCCCCCAGCTGATGGTGCGCGTGATGGTGAGGTCGGCCCACGAGGTCACGCGCGGTACGCGCACTGGCTGATTCTCCCACCACGCTTGATAGGCAGCCGCGCGCCGCGTGCGCATCTGCTCCACCGATTCCATCTCGTTTTCGCTCATGAGACCGGCGTAGTTGTTGTCGAACTCATGATCGTCCCACGTGACGAGCCACGGGCACCGTTCGTGCGCGCGTTGCAGGGCCGGATCGGATTTGTACTGGGCGTAGCGGCGACGGTAATCATCGACGGTGCGAATCTCGAGCCCGAGATGTTTGCGCACGGCATTCGAGGGGCTCGAGCCTTCGTAGATGTAATCACCCAGATGCGTGACGAGATCGAGCTCTTCGCGTGCCATGTGTTCATACGCCGTCCACAATCCCTGATCCCAGCGCTGGCAGCTCGCCACCGCAAAGGCGAGCGGCGTGAGCGCCCCATCGGCCGGCGCGGTGCGAAACCGTCCTACGGGCGACGTGGCCTCGCCCACATGAAAGCGGTACCAGTACCAGTGATCGGGAGTCAGTCCGTCAACATTCACATGCACGCTGTAGCCGAGCTCTGGTGCCGCCGTCGCCCGTCCTTGCTGCACGATGGTGGCGAAACGGTCATCCGCCGCCAGCTCCCAGGTGACGACCGGCCGTCCCTCCATGCCGCCATCGGGCTCGAACGGGCGTGTCGCGAGCCGCGTCCAGAGCACGCCGCCAGTGGCCGTCGGATCGCCGGAGGCCACACCGAGGGTGAAGGGATCGTCCACGAAGCGCGGCCGATGCGTGACTCGCCAGACATTGGGTACGACGGCGCAGAGTGCCGAGAGGCGGGACAGGTCAACGAGAAAGTCGCGGCGTTCCATGGGGCGGGGGGGCGAGCGAGGAATTGTGGGCATCCGCTGGATGACTCGACAGCGGCATCCGGTGCGGCGATACTCATACATCATGATGCGCGCCACTGCCACCAGCCGACAGACCCCTGCACGCACTGTGACCGCATGGAGACGAGGCGAGGGGTGGCGTGTGGCGCGGTGCCTGCTGGGCGTCGTGGGGCTGCTCATCGGGTGTGGCGGCGGCACACCGGCCGCATCGCCCGTGGCCCCGACGCCGCCGGTTGATCCGGTGCGTGTCCTGACGACGTTGGTGGTGCACCTCCCCGATTCGCTGCGGGTGGGCGACACGTGGACGGCGACCGTCCGCGGCGTGGATCAATTCGGCGCGACGATGACCGTGGGCGATCCGGCGTGGAGCTCGCTGGCGCCGGAGCTGGCGCCGGTGACGGCCAGCGGATTGGTGCTGGCCATGGCGACGGGGAGTGCCACGGTGACGGCGCAGGTGGGATCCGTCACCGGACGGGCCACCGTGCGGCTCACGCCGCCGCCGCCGGGGCCGTTTCCCGTGCGGGCGCTCACCACGGAACCCGGTGCGACGTCGCTGGAAGTGGGGCACACCGTGCAGGCGCTGGCGGTGACGACCGATTTTGCAGGCCGGCTGCTGACCGGACGGGCGGTCGTCTGGAGTTCCAGTGCACCGACCATTGCGACCGTATCGGCGACGGGATTGGTGCGTGCGAAGGCCCCCGGATCGGTGCTGATTGAAGCCACCAGTGAAGGGCAGCATGGGGCTGTCGCGCTCGAGGTCACCCCCGAGGTGGATTCGGCGATTGTCGTGACCATCCCGGCACCGCTGGCGAACGTGACCGTCGGGGATACGATGGCGTTGGCTGTGGCGGTGCAGTCGCCCTTCCCGGTGCTCTCCGTGGTGGCCCGTGTGGGCGGCAAGGAGCTGCCGTTGCCCTTTGGGCCCTTGGGGAGCCCCGCCAAGCCCTGGATGGGGTGGGGCGCCACCGTCCAACTCACGAGCCTGGCGTATGGGTCGTGGATGCTGGTGGTGACGGCCACGGACAGCCGCGGGCACATGGGTATTGCCGCGCTGCCCTTCGTGCGGAACCCGAAACTCACCGGCGGTTCCAAGGGGCCGTCGAGCAGTAAATAGCCGCGGACCGCGCTACGGCCGCACCGCTGGGGCAATGTCGTAGCGGTGCACCACGTCGCCGTTACCCGCCCCAATCCGCGAGCGGATGTACTCCACGGTGGCCTTCGTCGGACCCACCGTCACGCGCACATGGCCGGAGCTCGCATAGAGCACGCCACTCAGGTAGCCGTAGGGGACCGCACTCGATGTTTGATTCTCGCGGGCAAAACTCGGCTGCGGTACTTCCTGATAGATCAGGCCGTCGCGCGACTGCTGCACGTACAAGTGGTCATGCCCGTGAAAGACCGCGGACACTTTGTACTGCACCAGCAGATCGTGAATCGGCTTCCCCCACCCCGGACGCTGCGTGGCAAAGCCCGGTGAC
>JBEIUK010000257.1:0-3974 GCA_040374415.1 Gemmatimonadaceae bacterium
CCCCGTCACGCTCCTGTCGGTCGCGCTGTCCCATGCGCTGCCCATTGGATCGGCGCGTCGCTATCTCGGGGCCTTCGATGCGCCTCGCATAACCTGGGCCCTTGATAACGCCACGAATGCCGCGTGGCAGTCGGTGCGTGGATTCCCCGCGCCCGGTCGCAGTTGGTCAGTCAGTATCACCCTGCAGGACCCGTCGTCGCCCTGACGACGGGAACGCGTATTCCCGTTGAGGACTGCTCTGGTGTCACCGCATATGCAGCACCCCCGTTGTCGCTTCGTCAGCATCGTCATCGCGGCCCTCAGTGTGGCGGCCTGCGGCACAGATGTCGCCGTCGATCCACCCGCCTCACCGCCCAAGGGCATCGTGGTGCTCGATGGCTACATCCAGCCGGGGCTGACGCTGCTGGCGGATACCGGCAAGGTGACGTCGCGCATCGCGCTTGGTGATCCCACCACCTTCGATGCCAGTGGCTTCACCATGACCAACGACACCGTGCTCGCGGTCTCGAGCCGCGGGGCAGGGGACCTGCTGTATATCGCTGACCTCCGTACCGGCACGACGCGGAAACTGCAGATGCCCGTTGGGAGTAATCCCGGGAATGCCCGACTCTTTAAGGGCACCGGTGGCCAGAGCCTCATCGGCGTCGCCCTGCGCGACTCGAGCAGTGTGGCCCTCGTCTCAGTGGCAGGCACCGCCGCGCCCACCAGCACGCGCCTCACGAATGCGGGCATCTGCCCCACCGACGTCTTTCAGTATGACAATGCCACCTGGGTGGTGGATGCCAACGCCAACTGCCGCACCACCTACACGCTCCGCGGCGACGTGCGGCTGATCCGCATTCCGAATGCCGGCACCACACGCGATACGATTATCCTCACTGGCGCACGCGGTTCCGGCGCCTCGGCAATCGTGCAGGGCGGTGTCGCCTACATCGCCGCTGGTGGCGATGCCAACTTCGCCAGCTTCCCGTACGCCGTGCTGACCTCGGGCTCCATCACGATGGTGGACCTCGCCGCCAAGCGCGTCGTGCGCCAGCGCATGATGCCCGCCGGCAGCTACGGCGCCGGGGCCCGGTGGGGTGCCAACGGTTTCCTGTATGTCTCGCTCTACGAAGACCTCAGCAACTTCACCGATCGCATCATCCTGCTGAATCCAGCGGACCTCAGCATCATCACCACGGCCACCACGCCGTGGATGACGCTGACCGCGACGAATGGTGATCCGATGACCTGCGGCAACGGGGTCGCCGATGCCCTCAGCCGGTTGCACTGTCTCGTGAGCGGCGCGGGCTCCGCCACCTCCCTCGTGGTCTTCAACGCGGCCGGAAAGGAAATCCGTCGCGTCGCGGCCGGGCAGGGCGGGGTCGATCTGGCCTTGCGGTAACCCTCAACCCGCGAGATCCTCCGGGTCCACCCGCGGCGCGTGCGATCATCCGGTCGGCCGCGCCCGCGGGCTCCCTGCCCACGGGCCCCCGCCCACGGGTCCCCGCGCTGGTGCTGCATGCCGCTTGTTGCCACAGACGCCATCGTCCTGCACGTCGCCAACTATCTCGAGTCGTCTCGGCTGATCCGGCTGGCGACGCGCGATGCAGGACTGGTGTCCGTCATTGCCCGCGGGGCGCGGACCTCCAAAAAGCGCTTCGGCAGCGCCGTCGATCTCTTCGCCGAGGGGCAGGCGCAGATCGATCTCCGCCCTGGGCGTGATCTGCATACGCTCAACGGCTTCGATGTCACCCGGTCGCACCCGGCGCTCGCCGCCGACCTGTCCCGGTTCAGCGCCGCCGCGGCCCTGGCCGAGTGCGCCCAGCGCATCTTGCACGATGAGCCCGCCCCGAGCGCCTTCCTGGAGCTGCAGGGGGCGCTCGACCAGCTCGGCCGGAGCCATGGCCCAGAGATCCCCTCCGTTGGCCTCGGCGCCCTCTGGCGGCTTCTGGCGGCCTCCGGATTCGCCCCGGTGCTCTCCGAGTGTGTCGATTGCCACACGCCCCTCGAGCCGGCCGACGACCTCGCCTTCAGCAGTCAGGCCGGCGGGCTCCGATGCCGCCTCTGTGCCGCCCGAGCCCCCGGGGGGCGGCGGCTCCCCGCCAGCGCCCAGGTCGTGCTTCTCAGCTGGCTCGTGGGCGAGACGCCGTCCCTCGACCCCGCCGCCGCCCGCGCCCACCAGCGCCTCTTCCGCGAGTTCCTCGGCCAGCACGTCACCGATGAGCGCCCGCTGCGTGCCTTCCTGCAATGGGAATCCGGTCAGATTGACCGATAGGGCTCAGCGGTTGCTTGACGCACTCAGCGGCGCGCCCTAAGTTTTGGGGTGCAGCATCTGCTGCGCATGCAGGATCACTCTTCACCCTTAACGGAGACTTCGACTAACACCCTGAATCGTCAGTCGGAGAAGTAACATGAACCGTCTGTTGGGCGCACTGGGTCTGGTGCTCGCCCTCACAGCGTTCATGCCACGAGTCGGTAAGGCGCAGGACGGTCGGGATCGAAAGCCGGGGATGTCGCTCGGCCAGAACTTTCCGAATCCGTTCAACCCAGAGACTCGCATCCCGTTTGGCGTGGGCGATGCGCCCACGTGTTCCGATGCTGGCAAGCAGTACCGTGTCAGTCTGAAGGTGTACAACCTGCTGTCTCAGCTCGTTGCCACACCGGTGCTGCAAGGCGGATCGGGCGGGGTGGCCCCAGGCCAACCGCTGGACAACGTGACCATCACCTGCGGCGAGTACGTCGCCTACTGGGATGGGAAGGTGTTGAACACCGGGCGGGAGGCCGCCTCGGGCGTGTATTACTATCGACTCGAGGTCAATGGCGTGCCGCTGTTGCGAAAGATGATCGTGGTGAAGTAAGCAGGATCACGAGCACCACGGACCCGTAGAAGAAGCACGAAGAAGGCGCACCGGGTGGACGGACCCGGGGCGCCTTCGTGTTTTTCTGGCGGTCACAGTGCCAAAGCTGCAGGTCGCGGCCCCGGCCGTGCATGGAACGCTGCTGTTCTGGCGTATTGCGTCTGGCACTCCCAATGCCACTTTCCCGGGTATGATCAATCCCGATCGTTTGACGATGAAGAGCGCTGAGGCGCTCAACGAGGCGGTGGCGCTGGCCCGCAAGGCCGGCAATCCGCTCACCTATGACGTTCACCTCCTCCTCGCCCTCCTGGGACAGACGGAAGGGATCGTCGTGCCCATCTTGCAGCGCATTGGGGTGAATGTCACCGCCGTGCGCACCGCAGCCGAGCAGGAGGCCGCTCGCTACGCGAAGCAGTCCGATGCGCAGCCCACGCTGTCGCGCGAGCTCACGCAAGTCGTGGATGCTGCCGAAACGGAAGCCAAGACCCTCGGCGATGAATACGTCTCGACCGAGCATCTGCTCGTCGCGCTCGCTGAGGCCAAGGGGACCGACAGCGCGCGCCTGCTGAGTGCGGTGGGCGCCACGCGGCAGGCGCTGCTGGATGCGCTGCAGCGCGTGCGCGGCGCGCATAAGGTCACCGACCAGTCGCCGGAGCAGCAGTATCAGGCGCTCGAGAAGTACACGCGCGATCTCACCGAAGCGGCCCGCAAGGGGAAGCTCGATCCGGTCATTGGCCGCGATGAAGAGATCCGTCGGGTCATTCAGGTGCTCTCGCGCCGGACCAAGAACAATCCCGTGCTGATTGGCGAACCCGGCGTGGGGAAGACCGCCATCGCTGAGGGGCTCGCGCAGCGCATCATCAGCGGCGACGTCCCTGAAGGGCTCCGCGACAAGAAGCTGGTCTCGCTGGACCTGGGGGCGCTCATCGCCGGCGCCAAGTTCCGCGGGGAGTTTGAGGAGCGGCTCAAGTCCGTGCTCAAGGAGCTGACCGCGGCCGAAGGGCTGTACGTCGTCTTTATTGACGAGATGCACACCCTCGTGGGCGCCGGCAAGGCGGAAGGGAGCATGGATGCGGGCAACATGCTCAAGCCAATGTTGGCGCGCGGGGAACTGCGCGTGGTGGGGGCGACGAC
>JBEIUK010000139.1:0-8002 GCA_040374415.1 Gemmatimonadaceae bacterium
ATCGTGAAGCTGATTTCCTTCGAACCATCGAGCGCCGCCTGCATGGGCGACTTCCCCATTTCCATATGGCGCACGATGTTCTCGAGCATCACGATCGCATCGTCGACGACAAACCCGACGGCCAGCGTCAACGCCATCAGCGACAGATTGTCGAGACTGAAGTTGAGCGCCCACATCACGCTGCAGGTGCCGATCAGCGAGAAGGGGAGCGCCAGCGACGGGATAATCGTGGCGCGGACATTCCGGAGGAACAGGAAGATCACCAGCACGACGAGGAAGAGCGTCAGCAGCATGGTGAACTTCACGTCACCCACCGATTCCTCAATCGAATCGGCCTTGTCGTAGATCTTCTCGACCCGGATGCTCGCGGGGAGCTGCGGCTTGATACGCTCGAGCTCCGCGCGGACGCCGTCCGACACCTTGACGGTGTTTTCCCCCGGTTGCCGGATGATCGACAGCGAGATGTTGCCGCGGCCATTGAGCTCGCTCATGCCGCGTTGATTCTGCAGGTCGTCGAGGACGTTGCCGAGATCACCCAGCCGGACCGGCGCCCCATTCCGTTGGGCCACGATCAGGTTGCGGTACTGCGTGGCATTCTTGAGCTGGCCGCTGGCCTGAATCGTGAACGACTGGCTCGGGCCCATGATGACGCCGCCCGGGAGATTCGAGTTGCCCGCCTGAATCGCCTGCTGCACCTCATCCATGCCGATCCCGCGCGACACCAGCGCGCCGGGATCGAGCTGCACCCGTACGGCGTACTTGGCAGAGCCGAACACCTGCACCTGCGCGACACCGGCCACCGTTGAGAGCCGTTGGCCGACGAACGTTTCGACGTATTCGTTCAGCTCCGTCCGGGTCATCTGGTCGGTGCTGAAGCTGTACATCGCGATCGGCGTGTCCGCCGCATTCGCCTTGTTATACGACGGCGGCTGAATCCCCTGCGGCAGCTGCCGGAGCGTCTTGGAGATCGCCGACTGCACATCGGCGGCCGCCTTGTCGATGTCCCGCTCCAGATTGAACTGCAGCGTGACGTTCGTGCTTCCCTGCGAACTGCTGGAGGTGATGTTATCGATGCCGGAGATCGTCGAGAACTGCTGCTCGAGTGGCGTCGCGACCGAGGTCGCCATGACTTCCGGGCTGGCGCCTGGCAGTGAGGCGTTGACGGTGATCGTCGGATAATCGATCGTCGGCAGATCGCTCACGGGGAGGCCCCGGTACGCGATCACACCAAAGACGAGAATGCCGATCATGACCAGGGAGGTCATGACCGGCCGACGAATCCAGATGGCACTCAGGTTCATGGGGTGGTCCCTCGCCCGCGTCCGCCGCGGCCCTCTGCACTGCCACGGCCCTCTGCACTGCCACGGCCCTCTGCACTGCCACGACCCTCTCCATTACCGCGGCGGCCACCACGGCCGCCCGGGTTCGCCGCGCGGAGATCCACCTTGGCGCCATCGGAGAGCCGGTTTTGCCCTTCCACGATGACCTGCTCGCCACCCGTCAGCCCGCTATCGATCTTGATCACACCGCCGACCTGCCGGCCCACTTTGACCCCGACCCGCTTGGCCTTGCCGTCCTGATAGGTGTACACGAACGTACCGCTCGCGCTGGTCACCACCGCTTCCGCCGGGACCGTCACCGCCCCGGTATCAACCGACAATTCGAGCCCCACGCTGACGAACTGACCGGGCCACAACCCGCGGTCCTCATTGGGAACACGCGCCTTGAGCAGCACCGAGCCCGTGGCCTTGTCGACCACGTTGTTGATGAAGGTCAGCGTCCCCATCGTCCGCTTGGTACTGTCGCCGACATTCGGGCGCACCATGACCTTGAGCGAACGATCGAGCCCGGCGCGCACGCGCATCTCGGCGAAATCCCGCTCGGGGACGGCGAAGCGCACGAAGACCGGCCGCAGTTCGTTGATCGTCACGAGCGCCGGATCGGCCTGCGCCCGTGCCAGATTGCCGGCCTTGAGCGCCAGCTGGCCGGTCCGTCCGGAGATCGGCGCCTTAATCGTCGAGTTCTCGAGATCAATCTGCGCGCTCTGTACCAAGGCACGATCGGCGGCGACCGTGGCCGCGGCGGCCCCGGCATCGGCGAAGGTCTGGTCGAGCTGTTGCTTGGTGACATAGCCGTCGCGGGCCAGGCCGGAGAAGCGCACCGAGTCCGCACGCGCCCGGGCCAGCACGGCCTCGTCGCGCGCCAACGTGCCGCGGACCCGATCGAGCACGGCCCGGAACGGACGCTGGTCGATCTGGAAGAGCACCTGCCCTTCCCGGACCTCGTCCCCTTCCGCGAAGGCCACACTCGTGATCATCCCCGACACCAGCGATTGCACCGAGACGGTCCGACTGGCCTCGACTTCACCGTTGGCGACGATGACATACGGGAGTGGCCCACGGGTGGCCGGTTTGACGGTCACGACCGACGTGGGTCGCGGCGGACGGGCTTTTTCCTTGCACGCCGACAGCACGAGCAACGGAGTCAGGCACGCCAGGACAGTCTGGCGCACAGAATTCGAGAAGGGGCGCGCGGGGCGCCGCCCAAAACCAGTGGCAAGCATTCGCAGGGGCGAACGGCGGATACGAATGGCGTGACCGCGGTGTGTCGGGAACACCGACCCAGGCGCACGCCATGAAGAACTCAGAGAGAGACCTCGAAAGATAACGCCTGCCGAGGCGTTTTCGTTGCCTCCGGCGGGTGCAGGGGGCCGAGTCGGGGGGGGGGGCGGTCAGGGGACCGGGCGGCGCCGCCGGCCGCCAAAGGCGACGTAGGCGAACGGCCCCAGGGCGGCGGCCGCCAGGGCGCCGAGCACGGCCGGCGCCCCGTACGTCCCATCCGACAGGTTGAGCCCGATGGTCAGGAGCAGGATCAGCGCCGGCACCACCATCAGCCCGATCACCCCAGGGAGCCCCAGCGGGATCCGGAACGCCCCCCGCAACGACGGGAACCGGTGCCGCAGCCGGACCAGCGCCGCATACTCCAGCGACAACGCCAAGGAGTAGAGCAGCACATCGGCCACCACCAACTGGGCGAATGGGAGCAGCGAGAAGACGGAGTAGCAGACCGACGCCAACAGGACCGCCCGGGTCGGGTTCTGGCGGCGGTCCAGGACGGCCAGCCCCCGCGGCAGCAGGCCATCGCGGGCCATCGCCAGCGGGATGCGGGAATAGGCCAACAAGAGGGCATTGAAGAGCGCGAGCGCACTCACGATCCCCGCCACCGCCACCAGCGCCGCCAGCCATGGGCCAAAGCGCCCCCCCGCAGCGATCGCGATCGCCGGCCAGCCCCCCTCCCGCCACGTCGACCAGTCGGTGGCCGCCAGCGTGGTCGACACCGGAAGCAGATAGCTGCAGGTCACCACCGCCAAGGCAATCGCCAACGCCCGCGGATACGTCCGGGAGGCATCCTGGATTTCTTCGCCGACGGTGCTGGCGTTATCCCACCCCAGATAATTCCAGAGCACCGTCGAGAGCCCCACGCCGAGCGCGCCCAGTGGGGTCTCGTCGGGGCGCGTGAACGGGAGCCACGGGACATGGGTCATGCGCGGCACCGCCGACAGCGTGATCGCCAGGAAGGTGCCCAGCACGATCGCGGCCGCGACCACGGACACCTGCCCGACGCGACCGGCGCCACGCAGGTTGATCAGCGTGGCGGTCCAGATCATGACCAGCGAAATGAGCCAATGCGCGCCGGTGGACAGCTCCGGGAAGAAATAGCCCAGGTACTGATTGCACAGCACCGGATAGATCGCCATGTCCACCAGCGAATAGCACCAGGTGCACCAGCCGTTCTGAAAGGCCCAAAAGGGCCCGAACGCGCGGTGCACCCAGCGATAGTACCCGCCCTCCTCCGGCAGCATGCTGGCGAGCTCCGCCACCAGCAGCACCTCCGGAATGCTCCAGAGCAGCGGCACCGTGACCAGCAGCAAGAGCGCCACACCGGGGCCCACGGCCGCTACCAGCCCCTCCATGGAGAAGGCGCCGCCAGAGGTATTGAAGAACATCACGGCGGCAAGCGCCACCGTGCCCAGCGAGCGGCGGAGACTCACCCCACCACGAGATTCAACAACCGCTTGGGCACGAACACCACCTTGCGCAGCTCACCCGTCACGAACTTGGCGATCCCGGGCTCCGCCATCGCGGCAGCGAGCGCCTCCTCCTGCGTCACCGTAACCGCCACCCGCACCGTGCCGCGCAACTTGCCGTTCACCTGCACGGCGAGATCGACCGCGTCGTCCACAAGCAACGCCGGATCGAACGGGGGCCAGCCACCATCGAAGACGCTGTCGACGTGTCCCAGCATTTCCCAGCACGCCTCCGCCAGATGCGGCGCGTACGGCGCCACCATCTGCACAAGCGGCAGCACTTCATCGCGATGCGGCGTGCGCTCACCACGGCGCAGATGGTTCACATACTCCATCATCGCCGCGATCGCGGTGTTGTAGCCCAGCGTCGCCGTATCATGCCCCACCTTCTTGATCGTCCGATGGAGCTGCCGCACCACGGCGGCATCGGCCGCGCCCTCGGTCGTGCAATCCCGCACCGACGCCCAGACGCGCTCAAGAAACCGGCGCACACCGCTAATCCCCTGATCCCGGAAATCGCCCCCTTCTTCGTAGGGGCCGAGGAACATGAGATACATGCGGAAGGCATCGGTCCCCCACTGCTCCATGTACTGATCGGGGTTAATGACGTTCCCCTTCGACTTCGACATCTTCGCACCATCGCGAATGATCATCCCGTGCGCGCGGAAGCGCGTAAACGGCTCGTCGAAGTCCAGGAACCCGGCATCATGCAGCACCATCGTGATGAAGCGCGAATAGAGCAGATGCAGCACCGCATGCTCGTTCCCGCCGATATACGAATCGACCGGCAACCACGTGCGCGTACGCGCCGGGTCAAAAGGCACCTCGGCATGTGTCGCGCTGGGATAGCGCAGGAAGTACCACGCGCTATCGAGGAAGGTGTCGGAGACATCCGTCTCACGGCGCGCCGGCGCGCCGCACGTCGGACAGGGCACCCGATACCACGCTTCGTTGCGCGCCAGCGGTGACACGCCGGAATCATCCGGTTTGAAGTCCGCCAGATACGGGAGCTCCACCGGCAACTGCGACTCGGGGACCGGCACCGTGCCACAGGCATCGCAGTAGATGATCGGGATCGGCGGCCCCCAGTAGCGCTGCCGCGAAATGCACCAATCGTGCAACCGGAAATTCACCACCGCCGTGCCATGACCATGCGACGCCAACCAGGCCGTCACCTTGGCCTTCGCGTCGGTGACCGACAGCCCATCGAAGGCCCCGGAGTTCACGAGGCGGCCACCAGCATCGTCGGTGTACGCGACGTCACCCAGCGGCGTGTCCGCGTCGTCGGTCGGCCCAGCCACCACACGGACAATCGGCAACCCAAAGACCTGCGCGAATTCGAAGTCCCGCTCGTCGTGCCCCGGCACGGCCATGATGGCCCCCGTCCCGTACTCCATGAGCACGTAGTCGGCGATCCAAATAGGGATCGGCGCGCCCGTCGCGGGATTCACGGCCATCGCGCCGGTGAAGACGCCCGTCTTCTCGCGGGTGCTCTTTCGCGAAATCAGATCCTGCTTGCGCGTGGCATCCTGATACTGCGCGACCGCCGCACGCTGCGCGTCCGTGGTGATCGTCGCCACCAACGGATGCTCCGGGGCCAGCACCAGATACGTCGCACCGAAAATCGTATCGGGACGCGTGGTGAAGACGCGCACGACCTCGCCCCCGGTGCCGTCCACCGCGAAGGTCAACTCCGCGCCTTCCGACCGACCGATCCAGTTCCGCTGGGCGTTTGCGGTGATCGCCGACCAATCCAAGCCATCGAGATTCGTCAGCAGGCGCTCGGCATACTGCGAGATGCGGAAGAACCACTGTTCCAGCACCCGCTGCTCCACCGCCGATCCACACCGCTCGCACTGCCCGCCCTCGACCTGCTCATTCGCGAGCACCGTCTTGCAGGAGGGGCACCAGTTCACCGCGGCGGCCTTCTTGTACGCGAGCCCCTGCTTTACCAGCTGCAGGAAGACCCACTGCGTCCACTGGTAGTACTCGGGGCGCGACGTATCGACCTTGCTCCGCCAATCAATCATCAAGCCGGCGCGTTCCAGCTGCCGCTGGAAGTTCGCCACGTTCTTCGGCGTGAGCTCCATCGGATGCGCGCCCATCTTGAGCGCGTAGTTCTCCGAGTGGATCCCAAAGGCGTCGTAGCCCAGCGGCTGGAAGACCTCGTGGCCAATCAGCCGGTGGTAGCGCGCCGAGATGTCGCTCCCGGTGAAGGCAAAGAGGTTCCCGACGTGGAGCCCTTCCGCCGACGGATAGGGGAACATCATCAGCGCGTAGAACGGCTTGGCCGCGCCGTCGAGGTCCACCTGATTGGTGCCACGGTCCGCCCAGCGCTGGCGCCAGAGGGGTTCGAGGGTGGCGGGGTCGTACGGTTGGGGCGCAGTGAGATCGGTCATACGGGGAAAGAAAGCGACGAAGGGCACGCAGGCCAACTGGCGCGGCCGAGGCACGGCGCGGCGGGATCGTGCGCCCCCAGGCAATAAAAGGATGATGGACCGCGGCCGGCTCCCAGCTACCGTGGGGCCATGATCCCCCCATCGCATCACCAAGCCTATCGAGCGGCCCGCACCGTGGCCGACCGGGTCCGGGAGCTCACCGCCGGTCCCGTTGCCACCCGGAACCCGGCGCTGGTGGGCGCCCTCCAGCGGTCGGCGGCTGCCATTGGCGACGTCCTGGCCGATGGGGCCGCGCGCCCCGCGCGGGCCCGATTGGGCCGCCAGATCGCCGCCGCCCTCGGAGCGCTGGCCGAATGCGAGGCGCATCTGTCGCTGCTCCTCGACATTCGGGCCATCGACCTGCGGCGGGGGTATGCCACCGCCGATCGCCTCCTGCAGCTGCGCCGTCAGCTCGTGGCCCTTCACCAGGAGGTCACCGCCCCGCTTGTGCTCCCCTAGCGGTGCCCGGCGCTACCGCCCGGCGCTACCGCTTGAACAGGTACGCCGCCGGCTCGAGCCGAGCCCCCTGCGCGTCGCAGACCGCATAACGCCCCCCCGAATAGAGCGTGGCACCGGCATGCCGGCCGTCCTTGGCCACCGCGTAGAACTCCAGATCGAAGGTGGGACGGCCATTGGCGTCCAGCAGCCGCTTTTCCGTCATCGCCACCACCCGCTCCAGCACCTTGAGGAGCGCCGCCTCCGGGGCCATCCCCTGCCGCATGAACTCCACCGCCAGGAACGACGCGCAGGCCTTGATGTTCGCCTCGCCGCGCCCGGTGCTCCCGGCGGCTCCCACCAAGTTGTCGCAGTATTCGCCGGCCCCCACGATTGGGGAATCGCCAATCCGCCCCGGGATCTTATAGGCCATCCCACTGGTCGTCGTCACCGAGGCCAGATCCCCGCCCGCGGTGACCGCGTTCATGTTGATCGTACCGTGGGTGAAATTGATCTTCAGATCGTCGTCGTGGTCGAGCCAGAAGTCTTTCGGATTGAGTCGGGACTTCCAGCGCATCCAGTCCTGCCGGCTCTTTTCCGTTAGCAAGTTCTGCGGCGTGAAGCCCATCGCCAGCGCGAACTTCCGCGCGCCGGCCCCCACCAGCATGACATGGTCGGTGTAATCCATCACCGCCTTGGCCACGAGCGACGGGGTGGCGATGTCCTCGATCGCCGCCACCGCCCCCGCCCGTTTCGTGGGGCCGTGCATGCACGACGCATCCAGCTGCACCACCCCTTCCTCATTCGGGAGGCCACCCAGGCCGACCGACTGATCGTTCGGGTCCAGCTCCTGGATGTTGACGCCGGCGATGATCGCATCGAGCGGGTCGGCCCCCGTGATGAGCTTGTCATATGCCACTTTCACGCCGCGAATCCCATTCGCCGACGACACGACCGTCGGACGCCCCAGGAAGGGCGCCGTTGGGGCCGGAGCCGCCGCAAACTCCTCCGGGAGGGGCAGGCGGGGGAGAAAGCCCGCCGC
>JBEIUK010000032.1:0-17891 GCA_040374415.1 Gemmatimonadaceae bacterium
CTCTATACCCTCGGGATTTCCTGTGAGGCCCTGCAGCACAATGCGGAGGCAATTCGCTATTATTCGCAGGTGTCCGCCATCGATCCTCATTTCCGCGACGTCGCCAGCCGGCTGACGACACTTACTCCACCGACGCCATGACGCTTTCCCTGCGTTCGCCGTCGGTGATCGCTGCTGTCCTGCGCGACATTCAGGCGCCGGTGGCCTCGCTGTTGGAAACGGTGCCCAGTGAACTCTGGCGCATCGTGTCCACCGACGTGCCGTTGATCGAAGATGTCAAAACGCATTTGACGGGCATGAAGGGGAAGTTGTTGCGTCCCACGCTGCTGCTGCTCTCCAGTGCGGTCGAGGAGCGTCCGGAGCCGCGCGCCGTGACCTATGGCGCCATCATCGAGTTGATCCACCTCGCGACGCTCGTGCATGATGACGCCGTGGATCACTCGGTGCTCCGGCGTGGCATGCCAACGGTCAACGCCCTCTTTAGCCATCAGGTCTCCGTCATCATGGGAGACTTCTTGTACCTCCGGGCGCTGCGCGAGCTCGTGCTCCTGGAAGACATGGACGCGATGCGGGCCATCACGTTTGCGTCCAATGACATGACGCTCGGTGAGATTCGCCAGTTGGCGGCGTTTGACGCGTTGGCCTTCTCCGAACAGGACTACGAAGTGTTGATCCGCTCCAAGACGGCGGCGCTCTTCATGGCCGCCTGTGAAGTGGGGGCGCTGTGTGGCGCGCCGTCGCACCGGAAGGCGCTGCTGCGCTTCGGTGAGCGGCTCGGAATGGCCTTCCAAGTGGCCGATGATCTCCTCGATTACACGGAAGGGCAGGAGATGACCGGGAAGCCCAGCGGGCTGGATCTCCGCGAGCATAAGGTCACCCTGCCACTCATCGCCGCCCTGCGGGAGATGCCCGCGTCCGACCGTGCACGGGTGGAGGCGCTCTTTGCCGCGCCAGAGCCGGAAGACGATGCCATCGCGGAGGTCATTGCGTTGGTGGCCGCCCATGGCGGGCTCGAGTACGCCCTGCGGCGTGGCGAGCAGTTTGCCCGGGAAGCCGAGGAAGCGCTGGCCGAGCTCCCGGACAGCCCGGCCAAGGGATCGCTGGTCGACACCATTAGTTACGTGGTCGACCGTCGGTGGTAACCGCCCGGCGTGCCTCTCGGCATCGACCGATGTTCCATGCGGCCGTTCTGGCCGCTGGGTTCGTTGCCGGTGGTGTCGTCACCCAGGCGGCTCGGCGCTTTCTCCCCGCCGGCGCGGTGAAGGAATTCCTGACCACGGGGCTTACCCCGTCGGTCGGCCCCTTGCCAATTGACCTGCTTATATTGAAGATCACTGTTGGTCCTATCGCCTTGGATGTCTCGCTGCTGAGTCTCCTGGGGGTTTTGGTCGCCTACCTCATCGCGCGGTCGCTGTTCTAGGAGCTTACATGAATTTTGGCAATCTGGGTTTCGGCGAGATGCTGATCATCCTCGTGCTCGTGCTGCTGGTCTTTGGTGCCAAGCGCATCCCGGAGATCGCCGGCTCGCTCGGCAAGGGGATCAACGAGTTCAAGCGCAACCTCTCGGATGCACAGAAGCAGATCACCGAACCGCCGCGTGCTGCGGAGCGGGTCGGTGCAGGGACGCCCGTGGAGTCGGTGCGGGAAGAAGAGCGCCCGGAACCGAAGCGGCTGATCAGCTAAGCCACTCAATGCCCGGTCTTCCGGGCAGGCGGTTGCGACTCGAGCGTCGTCACGAAAGCAAGCGGCCCCCCACGAGATCTCGTGGGGGGCCGCTTGCTTGTCCAGTTCGCGCTGGTCAGTTCGTCGTGGCAGACTGACGGCGCATCTGCGCGTTCACGGTGGAGCGGTTGTCTTCGACCTTGACCCGCTCGCGCAGACCGGTCAGGTACTCGTCCACCCGCTGCTGGCGAAGCTGCTGCATGAGCTGTGCCCGCTGACCCACCTTCTGCGAATCGAACTCCGGCTTGCTGGCATCCACCCGGCGATCGACGCGCAGGACCGCCATCCCGTCAGCCGTGATGGCCGGACCGCCAACCTGACCCACCGGGATCGCGAAGGCCGCACCAATGGCCTGGCTGAACTGGCCAAGGCCCGGCACCGCTTCCACCCGCGTGAACGCGGCACTCTTCTCCACGGACAGCTTCTGGGCCGCGGCCGCCGCTTCAAGCGAGCCCGCCTTGGCCGCCTGCGCGATCTGCGACGCCATCGGGCGCAGCTTCTCGATGCGCTTCTCGCGCGCCAGACGACGCTTGATCTCGTCCTTCACCTCGGCCAGCGACTGCAGACCAGCCGCCTGCAATGAATCCAGGCGCACGAGATAGTAGGCTTCCGGCGAATCAAACAGATCGCTCGTTTCACCGACGCGCACGCCGGTAAACGCCCAGGCACTGACGCTGGGGACGTAGCGACCGGCGTAGTTGAGCGGCTCCTTCTCAATCGCCACCACGGTGGACGGCGTCAGGCCGAGCGCCTTCGCGGCCGCGTCAAACTTCTTCGGGTCTTCCTGATTGGCCGCCTGATTCGCCAGCGAATCCGCCCGGCGGTCGGTGCGCGTGGCACTCGAATCGCTCTGCGTGATGGTCACCAGGATGTGACGCAGATCCAGGGTGTCACCCTTCCGCTCATCCACCTTGATCAGGTGCCAACCGAACGGCGTCAGCACCGGCTGCGACAGCTCGCCGGGCTTCAGCGCGTAGGCCGCTTCTTCAAACTTCGGGGTGAACCGGTTGCGGCCACCGCGTCCGAGCTTGCCACCATTGGCTCCCGAAACGCTGTCCATCGACTCGCGCTTGGCCACCACATCAAAGGCCTCGCCACCGCTGATCGCCGAACGAATCTTCTCGATGCGGCTCTTCGCCTCGGCGGAATCATTCGCGGTGACCGCGCGCGGCACGCTCACCAGCGACAGGACCGCGCGGCCCGGACGATTGAAGCGCTTGGTGTTGGCCTGATAGAACTGGGCGATCTCCGCGTCCGACACCGCGACCGTCGTATCGCCACCCAGGGCATCGGCCCGGAGCACGACAAAGCTCACCTGCGTGGTGTCATGGCGATCCTTATAGATCTGCCAGAGCCGCTCGTCGGAGACATACACGTCCGACGCGATCTGGTCGAACAGCTTCTGCTTCGGCAGCTCGGCACGATAGTACGCTTCCAGCCCGACCAGCATCCCGGACTGACGCGCCATCGGCGACGACAGCAGCCGCTGATACTTCTGAATATCGAACTGGCCATCCGTCTGCAGATCCGGCGACTGCATCGCCTGTGGCGGCGGCGCCAGCTTGGCGGCTTCGAGGATCTCCTCGTCCGTCACGTCAATGCCGCGGCGCTTGTACTCCTGGCTCAGCAGCGCCTGCGTCACCAACTCGTCGAACGCCCGATCTTCGAGCGTGCGACGCTCATCGAGCGTGATGCCGCGTCCCAGCCGCTGCTGCTCCTGCTGCTCCAGGTTGGCCACCGTGCTCTGCCACGCCGTCAGCAGGATCGCTTCACCGTCAACAGACCCAATAGCCGTGGTGGTCGTAACGGGTGAGCGCCCCGACAGCCCCGACGTTTCGTACAGCAAGAAGCTGCCGACAAACGCCAGCACGAGGAACCACCAGATGTACTTCGCGACGCTCCGCATCGATTGCAACACCACGGGGCGAGACTCCTTCAGTCGGTTAAGCGAAACAGGACAGGCGGCCACGCCAACAGGAGGCAGGCCGACACCGCACGCATTCGAAGCGCGTGCACAATGTCCAGGGCCCCTGCGGCGCAGGAAGAGTCGGGGAAGCTATCGTGCCGAAAGTGCTAAAATCAAGGGACGACACGACTTCAGGCGCCTCGTTCTCGATTGACTTCATATCGCGCCGATGGCTAACTTCGCAGGATGTTCCGTCGAACGTGCCCCTGCGGCCTGCTCCCCTTCGTGCCATGGTCGTGGCGTCATCCCCGATGACCCCTACAGCCCGGGTTGACGAGCTGCGTGCCAAGTTCGCGCTGAATCCCCGTCGGTACTTCGCGCCGCTGGCCAACGAATACCGGAAGATCGGTGCCCTCGCCGAGTCGATTGCCCTCTGCGAGAGCCAGCTGCCGAAGCTGCCCGGTCATATGAGTGGGCACATCGTCTTCGGGCAGGCCCTCTTTGACGCAGGGCGCCGAGACGAGGCCCGGACGGTCTTCGAGCAAGCGCTGGCACTGGACCCGGAAAACCTCATCGCCCTGCGCTACCTAGGCGACATTGCCTGGGCCGTTGGCGATGCGGCGACGGCGCGTCGCTGGTATGAGCGGGTTCTCGAAGCGGACCCCCGGAACGACGACATTGCGGCGCAGCTGGAGACGCTCGGCGTCCCTGGGCCGTTGGTGCCGCGCCGCGCCGAGGTCCGGTCCCCCAAGCATCCGACCCCGTCGGCGCCAGCGTTCAACGCACCCCTCTCCGCCGACATGGTTGCGGACGCCTCGCCGGCGACTCCCCTGCAGGCCGGTGCGCTCGACGGCGCGTGGGAGGGGGCACAGGAGTCTGATGGCTGGTTCCCCTTGCCGGCGGGTGCGACGCTCCCCGAGCAGGATCCGTTTGCCTTCCCGGACCTCCCCGGTGGTGTGCTCGCGGGGTCGGCCGAGGCCGCCGATTGGCTGGAATCGGTCCATGCGGCCGCTGAGGCGCCAGAGGACCCGATGTTGGCCCCGGTCCCGTTCGAAGAGGGGCTCGAGGCCCCCGTGTGGACCGATTCGGCGGCGTTGATCGAGCGGACCCCGGAACGACCGTCCGATCCATCGGCCACGGTACCGACGGGCATCCCCACGGCGGGTGCTCCTGCCGGAACGAGTGCGGCCGAGGCGGCTGCGGTCTTTGGGCACGAACGGTTCGACGCGGTCATCCCCCACGCGGCGCCGGTCGAAGCGATCGAGCCGGAACCGTACTTCATGGAGGCACAGGCCCCGGTTCCCCAACGGATCCTCACGCCCGTCACCGACGCCGCGCCGGTCGTTCGGCCGATGACACCGCCCGCGCCCGCCGCCGCGGTGCCGGAGGAGCCGGCGCTAGAGGAGATCACGCGACTCTTTCAGGAGGACGCACGGGCCGCTGGCGAAGCCGAAGCGGTCCGAGTGGAAACGCGTGAGCTGTCGCCACCGGCCCTCTCGACGCGTGCTGGCGGATCGGGGAGCGAGCCGCCGGCGGCCTTTGTCACCGAGACGATGGCCGAACTGTTGATCGCGCAGGGGCTGCTCGATCGTGGCATCGCGATTTATGAGGAGCTGGTTCGGCAGCGCCCGTCGGAATCGTGGCTCGCCGAACGGCTCGCGGCCGTTCGAGCCATGGGGCAACAGGCGCCCGCCGTCGCGAGTGACACGACACCGACCAGAGTGCCCACCGCGCGCCAGTGGTGGTCCACGTTGGCCTCGCGATCGGTCGCCGCGCCGTCGCGCCCCTCGACGGGCGCCGCCACCAGCCTCGCGGAACTCTTTGGGGAACCGGATCGGCTCGCGCCGCCGGATCCATTTGCGGCGGCCTTTGCCACGGATGCCCCCGTTGCAGCCGCATCCCCGGTGGCCCCATCCATCCTTGGAGCTGCTGGTCGGCTTACCCCGGCGGCGGCCACCGATCTCGCTCACTTCTCGGCATGGCTCAAGGACGCAGCGACCTGATGCGCATCGGCATACTCAACGGCCCGAATCTCAATCTGCTGGGGACCCGGGAGCCGGCGATCTACGGCACCCGGACGCTCGCCGATATTGAAGCGGATCTTCGGGTCATCGCCGCCGACCTGGGCGTCGAGTTGGAGGTGGCGCAGGCGAATGGCGAAGGGCAGCTCATTGATCAGCTCCACGCGTGGCGCGGGCATGTCCATGGCGTCGTGGTCAACGCCGGAGCGTACACGCACACCAGTCTGGCGCTTCGGGATGCCTTCACGGCAACCGCGCTCCCCTTTGTGGAAGTGCATCTCTCCAACATCTACGCGCGGGAGCCTGAGCGTCGGCATTCGATGCTGGCAGCAGCGGCGATCGGGCTGATCTGTGGCCTGGGGACCGACGGGTATGGTTTCGCGCTGCGTGGGCTCGTGGAGACCCTCCGGGTCCGCGCCGCGCGGTCGTGATGGAGCCGTCGGCGTCCCGGGTGGGCGCGGTGCGTGACGCACTCGCCCGATTGCATCTGGACGCCATCCTGATCACGGCCCTCCCCAACATCCGGTATCTCACTGGATTCTCCGGGAGCAACGGGCTGTTACTGATTTCGGCGCGCAGCGCGACGCTCTTCACCGATTTCCGCTACGAAACGCAGGTCGAGCTTGAAGTGGCCGCCGGGACGGACGTCCGGATCGAGCGCCACAGCGTCTGGGCCGGTCTCTGGACGTTCCTCCCGGCCCAGAGTGGCGTGGAGCGCGTCGGCTTCGAATCCGCGCACCTGCTGCACAGCGACTTCCAGCGTCTGTTAGAGCAGGGGGCCCGCTGGACCTGGCGTCCCGCCGTGGGCGTGGTGGAAGCCCTGCGGGAGCGGAAGGATGCCGCCGAGGTCGAGGCGATCGTTCGGGCTGTGGCGATGGCGGAATCCGCCCTGACCGCGACCTTGTCGGAGATCCAGCCGGGGATGACGGAGACGCAGGTCGCCGGGGTGTTGGAACATCGGTTGCGCGATGCGGGGAGCGAGGGCTTTCCTTTTGAATCGATTGTGGCGTCGGGGCCACGTGCAGCGCTGCCACATGCGCGCGCCAGCGATCGGCCCCTCCAGGTGGGGGATTTCCTTCTCCTCGATTTTGGCGCCATTGCCGATGGCTACTGTTCGGATATCACCCGGACCTTCGTGTTCGGCACGGCCTCGGCCGAACAGCGGGAGGTCTACGACGTCGTTCGTGAAGCAAATGCCCGCGCTTCGGGCGCGCTTCGGGTCGGATTGACGGGGATGGCTGCAGATCAGGTGGCAAGAGACTACATTGCCGACCGCGGCCATGGTGCGGCGTTTGGGCATTCCCTCGGTCACGGGATCGGGTTGGAGGTGCACGAAGCGCCGCGGCTGGCCAAAAGTGTGGAGGCTCCGCTGGTCTCGGGGGCCGTCGTGACGATCGAACCGGGGATTTACCGGCCTGGGTGGGGTGGAGTGCGCATCGAAGATGATGTGCTCGTGTCAGAGGCCGGTCCCCGGCTGTTGACCACATTCCCTCGGGATCTTCGCGAGTTGTAACGCAAACGGTCGGTGCCTCTGGTGCCGGCCCGTCCATCGTGGCCGTCGGCACCCCTCGGGTCGTCGATGGTCCCTCCTGTTCCTTCAGACCGCTGCCCCATGATTGATCTCCGCTACGTCAAGAAGCTCATCGAGATGCTCGATGGCTCCACTGTGGACTCCATCGAAATCTCCTCCGATAAGGGGATGAAGCTGCGGATTTCCAAGTCGGCCCAGCAGCGTGCAGCCGCCGTGCAGATGGCCGCGCCGATGATGGCCGCCCCGGTCGCGGCGGCGGCCCCGGCCCCTGTAGCCGCCGCGACGCCAGCGCCTGCGGCCAAGGCGGAAGCGCCGGCGGTCCCGCTCCTCGAGATCAAGTCGCCCATGGTCGGCACGTTCTATGGCGCCCCCGAGCCGGGCGCCAAGCCGTATGTCGCGGTCGGCGATCGGATCACCAAGGGGCAGGTCGTCTGCATCATCGAGGCCATGAAGATCATGAATGAATTGGAGTCCGAGTTCGCGGGCGTCGTGCGGGAGGTGCAGGCCACGGATTCGCACCCGGTCGAGTACGGGCAGGTGCTCTTCCGCATCGACCCGAACGGCTAAGACAGGCGAGTCCGTGTGGGGCGACCCCGGCACCGGTCTGTCCGGCCTCCGGGGCTCGCCCAGTCTTTCCCAACCTGTCTCCGCGCAACTACATCCATGTTCAAGAAAGTCCTGATCGCCAATCGAGGCGAAATCGCGCTGCGCGTCATCCGGGCGTGCCGGGAACTCAACATCCAGACGGTCGCGGTCTATTCCGAAGCCGATCGCGAATCGCTCCATGTGCGCTTCGCGGACGATGACGTCTGCATTGGCCCGGCTTCGGGGCGCGACTCCTATCTCAAGATCACCCGGCTGATTGCCGCTGCCGAAATTACCGGTGCGGACGCGATTCATCCGGGCTACGGCTTCCTGGCGGAGAACGCCGAGTTCGCCGAGACCTGTCGGGCCTCGGGGATCACGTTCATTGGACCGACCCCGGAGCAGATCCGCGTGATGGGGGACAAGGCCTCCGCCCGTCGGGCCATGAGCGACGTGGGCGTGCCGATTGTCCCCGGGACACCGGGCCCGGGGGAGGACGCCGAGGAGGCGCTCGAGTTCGCGCGCGAAATCGGCTTCCCGGTCATCATCAAGGCCGCGGCCGGTGGTGGCGGCAAGGGGATGCGCGTCGCCCGCGATCCCGATGACTTCGCCCGCTCCTTCCAGTTGGCGCGGTCGGAAGCGTTGTCGGCGTTCGGCAACGGCGATGTGTACGTCGAGAAATTCCTTGAACGCCCCCGCCATGTGGAGTTCCAGATTCTTGGGGACACCCACGGCAACGTGATTCATCTGGGCGAACGGGATTGCTCCGTCCAGCGGCGTCACCAAAAGCTGATCGAAGAAGCCCCCTGTCCGGTCATGACGCCGGAGCTGCGCGAGCGGATGGGTGAGGCGGCCGTGCGCGGCGCCAAGGCCATCAACTACGTCGGCGCTGGCACGATCGAAATGCTGCTCGATGAAGATGGGTCGTTTTACTTAATGGAGATGAACACCCGGATTCAGGTTGAACCTCCGGTCCCGGAAAAGCTCACCGGGGTAGATCTCGTGAAGGAGCAGATCCGCGTGGCGGCCGGGTTGCCGCTCTCGGTGACCAGCACGCCGGCCTTCCGCGGCCACGTGATTGAGTGCCGCGTGAATGCAGAAGATCCGGCGCGCAATTTTCAGCCGTCACCGGGGCGTCTCGAGACGTTTCATCAGCCTGGTGGCCCGGGGGTGCGGATCGATACGCATGCGTACGCGGGCTATACGGTGCCCCCGTACTATGACTCGATGATCGCCAAGCTCATCGTGCAGGGGAATACGCGTGAAGAAGCCCTCCGTCGGATGCAGATCGCGTTGGAGAGCTTTGTCATCGAAGGGGTCCGGACCACGATCCCATTCCTTGCGCGCGTGATGCAGCATCCCGGGTTTCAGTCCGGCCGGGTGCACACCAAGTGGTTGGAGTTCGAAGGCGCCGAACTGTTGAAGGACCCCGGCGCCTCCTGACATCGCGTTGATGGAGCCCCGCCCGCTGCGCCGTGAGTTCGCGGCCATCTGCCTCACGTTGGTCGGCCTGTTTATTGCCGGCGCGCTGATCTTCCAGCAGGTCCCGCCGGGCGGCGGCTGTTTGTCGGCGGAAGGCGCCTTTGGTCCAGCGGGGACCTGGACGCGCTGCGCGCTGGTCACGAGTGTGGGCATCCCCGGGGCGGTGCTCGTTGCGATGGGAGCGATCGTCGTGGCGCTCGCGCTCTTTGGGCGGTGGCATCGCATCGAGGCCAGTGCCAGGAAATGGGGCGGGCTCTGGCTGGGCAGCGTCCTGCTGGTTCCGGTGGCCATTGGTTTGGCACTGGGGGGCGAGCCCACCATGTCGTCCGCCACGGGGCTCTGGGGCAGCTTCGTAGCCCACTACCTCCAAAAAGGGTTTGGGGCGGCCGGTGGGTGGATGGCCATTGTGCTGGCCTTCAGCACGCTCACCGTCGTCACGTTGCGCTGGAACCCGATCCGGATGCTCGTCGGCTCGGGTGCCCCCGCGGCGGGGCGCGATCCCGAGGCCCCCGCGCTCGGACGGGCAGGGGCTGCCGCGGCGCTGACGTTGGCGGAAACGCTGGAACCGGAGCCGGAGGAGATGCCCGTCATCGATCCGGTGATGGTGCGCGAGCTCCTCCGCGACGATTCCCCAGGGGAACCGACGTCGCCCGTCGAAGAGTCTGGCCGTCGTGCGGCCTCGTCCCGTCGCAAAGCAAGCCCACCGGACCCCACGCCCACCGCGCCAGCGGCCAGTGAGCCAGAGGCCGCGCTCATCCCCGCGCTCACGACCGACGCCACAACGTTCAGCGACGAGCTCCCACCGACCGACCTGCTCACGGCTCCGGTGATCCGCAATCCGGAAGCGGGGCGTCGCGAGCTGGATGTCGCCGGCGAAAAGCTCATGGCCACCCTCCGGACCTTCAAGGTCGAAGGGGAGCTCGTTGGACGGACGACGGGCCCCTCGGTGACGCAGTTTGAAATCGAGCCGGCGGCCGGTGTGAAGGTGCGGCAGATCGCGGCCCTCGCCGACGATCTCGCCCTCGCCATGCGCGCGCCGAGCATCCGCATCGTGGCCCCGATACCGGGACGGGGGGCTGTGGGCGTCGAAGTCCCCAATCCGAATCCGGAAATGGTTGGACTGCGCGAGGTGCTGGAAGCCTCGGATTTCCGCCAGGCGCGCGCTGCGCTCCCGATCGCGCTCGGCAAGGATCTGGAGGGTCGCCCCGTGGTGGCCGATCTCGCCAAGATGCCGCACTTACTCATTGCCGGCGCCACGGGCTCCGGGAAGTCGGTGTGCGTGAACACCATCATTACGAGCCTCGTCTACCGGCATACCCCGAAGACGCTCCGCTTCCTGATGGTGGACCCCAAGATGGTCGAGTTGAGCGTGTATAACACGCTCCCGCATCTGCGCCACAAGGTGATCACCGACAACCGGGACGCCGCGCAGGTGCTCAAGTGGGCGGTGATGGAAATGCAGGACCGCTATCGGTTGCTCGAGGCAAACGCCTGCCGGAACCTGCAGGAGTTCAACCGGCGTGTACAGCAGCAGCAGGCGGGGGAGGGGCCGACGGTGCTCAAGCCCCGTTCCCCCGATGTGGCCTTCGAGGATCGGACTTATGCGGGCGGGGTCCTCCCGTACATCGTCGTCGTCATCGACGAAATGGCTGACCTCATGATGACCGTGGCGGCTGAGGTGGAGACGCCGATTGCCATGCTCGCGCAGAAGGCACGCGCGATTGGCATCCATCTCATTCTCGCCACGCAGCGCCCCAGCGTGAACGTCATCACAGGGCTCATCAAGGCCAATTTCCCCTGCCGGATCGCCTTCCGGGTCGCGTCGCAGATCGATAGCCGGACCATCATCGATGGTGCGGGCGCCGAGTCCTTGCTGGGGAACGGCGACATGCTCTTTGTGCCGCCCGGCAAGTCCGAACCGTCGCGCCTGCAGGGGGCCTATCTCTCAAGTGAAGAGACCGAGCGGCTGCTCGGCTGGTACACCGACGCGGCGGCCCGACGGGCGGCCGATCTCAGTGCGCCCGAGCCGATCGCCCCGGAACCGGATATCCTAGAGGCGGTCCGTGCCCTGGAAGGGGATGGCGGGGCGGGCGGTGATGACGACGGCGGGGCTGGTGGTGATCGTGACAGCCGGTTCCGCGAAGCGGCGGAGGTCGTGATTCAGCACCGCCAGGGGTCGACGTCGCTCCTCCAGCGTCGGCTCAAAATCGGCTACGGCCGCGCAGCGCGGATCATCGATCAGTTGGAAGAGGCGGGGGTGCTGTCCCCCTCAGAAGGTCCAGCCCGCCCCCGGGAAGTCCTGATCGGCGTGCAGGATCTCGACCGCATCTGCGGCGACTGAGAGGGGACGAGGGCCCTCGGCGGGGCCGTTAAGGTCGCGCTGGAAAGGCCCGGAGCCATTGACGGGACCCGGTGGGGCCGCGATGATAGTGGCGGCGGTGTTCGTCGTGCCGGTGGGTCGGCACGTGGCACCCACGAAGAGATCGCGACAACGCGCCTCCTCCTCCTCCCTCCCGAGGTACTTGATGTTATTGAAGAGACTTCGCCCGGCCCTGTCGACCGCGCTGTTGGCGCTAGGCTTTCTGCCGTTTGGCGCCGCGCGCCTCTCGGCCCAGTCCGGCGTCATCTCCGGCAAGGTGACCGACGCCGGTTCTGGTGTGGCCATCGAGAACGCCGAGATCCGCGCGACGGGCCCCAAGACGGCGGCCGTTGTGTCCGGCGCTGACGGCAGCTACCGCCTCTCCGGCCTGACCGACGGCACCTACACGCTGACCGTCCGCCGCATTGGCTACGATTTCAAGACCATCGCGGGCATCCGCGCTGGCAGCACGCTCAACATCCAGCTGACGCCGCGTCCGGCGCAGCTGAACGAAACGGTCGTCACGGCCAGCCGCAGCCGCCCGGAAAAGGCGCTCGATGCCCCGGCCCAGATCTCCGTGATCACGTCGGAGCGCATCGAAGAGCGCCCGGCCACCACGATCGCCGACCACCTCCGGGCCACCCCGGGCGTGGATGTCAGCAAGGGCGGCATCGTGCAGTCCAACATCGTGGCGCGTGGCTTCAACAACGCCTTCAGCGGCTCCATGCTCATGCTGCAGGACTACCGGTTCGCCGGGGTGCCGTCGCTGCGCGTGAACGTGCCGTTCCTGATGACGGGCACGAACGAAGACATCGACCGCATGGAAGTGCTCCTCGGCCCCGCGTCGGCGCTCTATGGCCCGAACAGCTCGGCGGGCGTGCTCCATGTGATCACCAAGTCGCCCTTCAACTCCGTCGGGACCACGGTCAGCGTTGACGGTGGCGAGCGCTCAGTGCTCCGCGCCGGTCTGCGCCACGCCGCCAAGCTGAGCGACAAGCTCGCGTTCAAGGTCTCCGGCGAATACATGCAGGGGCAGGACTGGCAGTACACGGATCTCGCCGAGCCGGCCGTGTTCCCGAACAACGCCGGTGTACCGGCGGAACGCCGCGGCCAGGCCAACGTGCGCGACTTCGGCATCAAGAAGTACACGGGCGAAGCCCGCGTGGACTACCGTCCGCGCAAGGACATGGAAGCGATCACCACGCTCGGCTACTCCAATGTCGGCAGCGCGATCGAACTGACCGGTGCCAACGGCACGGCCCAGATCAAGAACTGGACGTACACCAACCTCCAGCAGCGCTTCACCTGGGGCCGGTTGTTTGCCCAGGCGTTCGTGAACTTCAGCAACGCCGGTAACGACACCTCGACCTCGTCGAAGGGCACCTATCTGCTGCGCTCCGGCCAGCCGATCGTTGACCAGTCGCGCGTGATGGCGCTGCAGCTCCAGCATGGCTTCGACCTGAGCCCGAAGCAGACGTTCACCTACGGCCTCGACTACATCCATACGGATCCGCGCACCGGTGGCACCATCAACGGTGGCAACGAAGACGTGGATAACGTCACCGAGTCGGGCGCCTACATTCAGTCCAGCACGAAGCCCATCAAGCAGCTCGAGCTGGTGATGTCGGCCCGTGGGGATATGAACAATGTCATCAAGGGGACGTTCTTCTCCCCCCGCGCCGCCCTGATCTACAAGCCGACCGAGAACCAGAATATCCGCGTGACGTTCAACCGGGCGTTCGCGACGCCGGCGAACTTCTCGTTCTTCCTGGATCTCGTGCAGGCCCGCAACATCGGTGGCTCGGGCTATGACATCTACGCCCGCGGTAACCCGCCAAAGACCGGCTTCACGTACAATCAGTCCTGCAGCACGACCAGCGCCTTCGGTGCGTACTGCATGAAGTCGCCGCTGGCCGGTGCCGGTGGCTATGTCGGCGCCAGTGCGGCCGCCGCCTTCCCGGGGCTCGTTCAGGGGAATGCCGCGGCGCTCACGGCCGCGATCACCCCGGGGATCACCGGCGCGCTCATGCAGGCGGGTCTCCCGGCCGCGATGGCCGCGGGTCTCGGTGCGCAGCTGGCCGCCGGCTCGATCCAGGCGCTCGGTGCGGCCCGGCCGACCAACGCCGACCTCGCGACCCGTGTCTCGTACCTGACCTCCGCGACGACGCCGCTGACGACGTCGCAGCTGACGGACATCTCGCCGCTTCCCGCCTCGTTCAACAACACGATCGAACTCGGCTACAAGGGCATCATCGGCGACAAGTTCCGTTTCGATATCGCCTTCTGGGGCCAGGATCGCGGCGATGTCGCGACGACGGCCGCGCTGGCGACGCCGAACGTCTGGTTCGGAAATCCACAGCAGCTCGGCGGCTACGTCGGCAGCCAGCTCGGTGCCTACCTGGTCCCGGCGCTCATGGCGGGCGGTCTGACGCAGGCGCAGGCGGCGCAGTTGGTCGGCGCCCTCGCGCCGGCGCTTGCCACCGGGATCGCCACGAACCTCGCGCCGGCGCCGCTCGGCGTGGTGACGTTCAACGATCCCAACACGCGGGCGAACGCCGTCTACGCCACCTACCAGCGCGTCAACAAGAAGCTCTGGGTGCGCGGTGTGGATCTCGCGGCGGATGTTGTCGCCACGGACAAGCTGACCTTTGATGCGACCTTCTCGTATCAGAACCAGACGGTCTGGAACGACATCTCGATCAGTGGCCTGCCGTTCATGTCGAACTCGCCGGGCTCGCGCGGCACCCTCGGTGGCCGCTATCGCGACGATGGGAAGGGCCTCGGCTTCGAAATGCGCGTGCGCTACAACGAAGCCTACCCGATCAACTCGGGCGTCTACGCCACGAACTTCGCCAACGCCATCGCCGCCGGGAACCCCGGTGCGGTGACGAGCACGACGGCCACCGGCTACGGCAAGTGCGCCCCGGCTGCGACGGGGACCTTCTGCTACGAGAACGTGCCCGAAGCGTTCACCTTCGACGCACAGGTCTCGAAGCGGTTCTTCCTGGGCGGACAGCGCCTGATGTGGTCGCTGAATGCCACGAACATCTTCGACAACCGGATCCGCACCTTCGCGGGCGCGCCGGAAATCGGTCGGATGGTCATGACCCGCATCCAGTACCAGTTCTAAGCAGGAGCGCGTGCCCGTCCATGTGACGGGGACGCCACCGAGGTCACAGGTTGGTCACCGGGGTGGTGCGTCGCTGACGCGCCACCCCGGTTTGCACATATTGCAGCATGATCTTGCTGGATCCACACGCCCGCCCTGTCATTGCCCATCGGGGCAATCGCGCCCACGCGCCCGAAGAAACCCTGCCGGCACTGCTCGAAGCCGTGGCCCTCGGCGTCGATGGGTTGGAGTTCGACCTCCATGCGTCACGGGACGGTCAGCTGGTCCTTTTTCATGATCCTACGCTGGATCGGACCACCGCCGAGTCTGGGCCGGTGGCGAGCCGCACCCTCGCCGAGCTGCGGCAAATCGATGCGGGCCACCGGTTCTCCACGGACAACGGGCGGAGCTATCCCTGGCGGGGACGTGGCGCCACGATTGTCTCCTTCGACGAGGTGGTCGACGCGTTGCCGCGGACGCTGCCGTTAATTCTGGAGCTCAAGACCTCGGCGGCCACCGAACCCCTGCGTGCCGCCATTCGACGGCATGCACTGGCCGACCGCGTCATCGTGGCGGGCTTCGAGGCCCGCGCTGTGCATCCGCTGCGGGGCAGTGGCTTCGCCCTTGGGGCAAGCCGCCGGGACGTCCTGCAGGTGCTTCCAGGGGCCTTGCTCGGTCGTGCCGTGCGGCCACCCTGTGAGGCCTTCTGCATCCCACCGGATTTCCACGGCATCCCGTTACCCATCGGGGCGTTGGTGCGCGCCCTGAACCCCGCCGGCACGGTGGTCCACATCTGGACCGTGAACAGTGCCGACGAGGCGCGGGCGCTGTGGGATCAGGGGGTCAACGGCATCATTACCGATGACCCAGCCGTCATCCTCGCGGCGCGCGACGCATACCGATAACGCCGAGGGTCAGCCGTGCGGCTGACCAGGCCAAGAGCGCGGCCAGCGCCAGCGTCAGCCCCGCCACCGCAGCGCCTGGTACCGGGAAGAGCTGACCGAGCTGCGTAAGCAACGTACCAAAGGCCGGGAATGCCGCCATACGCAGCAGGAGCACGAGCCACGCCGCCGCCGCGGCGAGTGCGGCATCAATCGCCGCGCGATCGGATTGTACTTTGGCGGCATACATGAGCGCCAACGTCGGCACCGCCATCCATCCAATGAGGCCCGTGCTCAAGGCCATCGCGAAGGCCAGCAGGCCGAGACTGATCATTCGCATTAGCGGCGCCCTGCCGTTGGCGTGAGGGTGAGGTGAGCCCGCTGCTGCGCGGCGGGGAGGGCGTCAGCCGTGGCCGGTACACGGAGGGTATCGAGGCGCCCTTCGCGCCACGCGGCGAGCCGATCGTCATAGCGTGGGCTGAGCGGATTGCCCGATTGGCCACCGGGATACGTCCCCCACGCCTGACGCGGCGAGGACATTTCCACCACCATGCGCCAGCTCGGACCATGACGACCATCGCCAGTGGAGGGCCAGATCGTGGCCGGGCCGCCCTGCACGGTGACACCGTTCCGGGAGAACGCCGGGAGCCCTAGCAGATGCTTGATGTTGGCCACCCGCGCCTGATCCCAGCGCCACCGGTCATCGGTGGGTTCGCCGCGTGACGCGATGAGACTGTCGAGCGCCGAGGCCATCACGCTGCGCAGGAGATCATCACGATGTTCAATGGTCGCGGTGCCGTGGTCGTCCCACCAGGTCGACAGGGAATCCGTGAGGAGGACGGCCGTCATCATGTCGGTCGGCACGGGTCCTTTCGCGCTATCAGGACGGAGTTCATCCCAGAGCCGGGGGCTCAATTGCCGCATGATCTCTTCAAAAAGCACCGCGCGACGATTCTCCCGGACATAGCGCCGATCCCACGCGGCCAACAACGTGGCGGCGCGTTCCGCCTTCGCATTGGCGGGCGTACCACTCCGGCCGGCTGCGAGCAACGCGGGCACAAAGAGGTCGGCACGGGCGCTCCCGGGATCCGACTGCATGCGCCGCATTTGGTCGGCGGTGACTGCGGAGTCGGCCCGCAGCAGACGGTTGATTTGCATGGCGCGCCACGGGCGCTCCCAGTTCGCCCCGAAGTAGCGAGGCTGCGCCTGTGGATCAAACGGTTCCTGATTGGCCGATGCGAGGAAACCCTGCGCCGGTCGGAACGCCTGCGGATAGTCCGTCACGGGCCAGTTGCCGATCCAGTCGTTCGCGCTGCGGCTCCCATCCCGCAACAGGTCGCCACGCCCGGTATCCGGACGACGCGGATACCGCCCGGTGGACCGAATCGCGATCGTGCCGGTGGTATCAATCGTCAGCATGTTCTGCGCCGGCGACTCATACAGCTGCCCCATCGCGTCCAACATGGCGGCCGAGGTTGGAGCGTGCGAAGCCGCTTCAAAGCCTTCCAGCACGCGCATCGATTCCAGCACGGTCCAACGGACGGACACCCACCGGGCGCCCACTTTGCGCATCGGGCCCCGATGGGTGAAACGCACGGTATCGGTCGCGAGCACCCTGCCGGCAGCGTCGCGGTACTGCTGCGGGCGCACCGTGAGCGGTCGCCATGCGCCGTCCACCTGGTAGCGGGTGGGGGCACGCGCGTCATCCACCGTTTCGAGATAGAAATCGGTAACGTCGGCGCCCGTGTTGGTGAAGGTCCACGCAATCGCCTTGGTGAACCCGATGATGATGCCCGGCGCCCCCGGGATGGTCACGCCGTACACATCGAGCGAATCGGGCACGACGAGATGCGCCTCGTACCAAATGCTCGGCAGCGTCAGCTCAAGGTGCGGATCGCCGGCCAGGAGGGCGTGTCCCGTCGCGGACCGTGATGGGGCCACCGCCCAGTTGTTGCTGCCAATCGCGTCGTCGGAGCGCGTGGGGGCAAAGGCCAGTAGCGACGACAACGCGCCAGCGGGTGTGGTGCGCAGCAGGGCCACCGCGGTGCTGTCCGGCGCGCCAGGCGCTGGCAATACCGTGCGCTCGGTGCGCGGCCCGTTGCTGCCGTTGGGTTGAATCGGTTCGATGATCGGCGCATGCATGGGGAAGAGCGCTTCCGCCGCCACCCGACCGACGCGAGCGGAGGCGTCGAGCTGGGTGAGCTCGTGACCTGACGTGGCGAGGGTCGCCCCCATGCGATTCAGCAGATGAAACACATCGATGAGCGCCATCGGCTTTGGACGGCGGCCGAGCAG
>JBEIUK010000184.1:0-6023 GCA_040374415.1 Gemmatimonadaceae bacterium
GAAGCATGGCCTGCCCCCCCAGCCCCCGGCGTAGCGTCCTTCCCACGCGAACGAGCCTCCTCAGGGGCGCCACGCTCCTGCTACTCCTCAGCCTCACCGCGACGACCACGGCCTTCGCCCAGCGCGGCATGGGCGGGATGGGCGGGATGGGCGGGATGGGTGGCATGGGGGGAATGGGACGCGGAGGCATGGGTGGCATGGGGCGCGGCGGGATGGGCGGCATGGGTCGTGGGATGTCTCCCGCCGACGAGATGAAGGATCATCTCAAGGCCACCGATCCCCTCGTCTTTCTGCTGGATCGCCGCAAAGCCTTGGGACTCACTGGCGCGCAGCGCGATACCATCAAACGATACCGCAAAGATATGGAGGCCGCGCACAAGCCGGTGCTCGAACAGGTCGCGCAGCTCACGGATCGCCGCCGCATTCCCGGTGATCAGCGCCCCGATCAGCGCCCCGATCAGCGCCCCGATCAGCCCATCGACCGTCCCGATGACCGTCCGACGGATCGGCGTGACGATCGGCGTGACAACCAGCGGAATGAACGGCGGACGATGAACGACAGCCTGCGCGCGCTGGGCGATCATCTCGCCGATATTCAGGACAGCTTTCGGGATCGCGCCCGTGCGCAGCTCAACGACGAGCAGCGCCAGAAGGCGGACTCACTCGAACGGCTCTGGCGCGATGAGATCCGCCGAAAGGACGAGGACGATCGGCAGCGCCGCTCGGCGCCCATGCGCCGGGGGCGCGGAGCGACCGCACCGACGGCCCCCGTGGCGTGAGCGCGCCCTACCAGGCGCGCTCGCTCCCGGTCCAGTCCAGGAAGGCCCCGCTCCGGTCGCGCGGCAACCGCTCCGCCACACTCAACAACCCGCGGGCCGATTCATCGATCGGGATGTGAAAAGCCGGGCCGTCCGGAGCAGTGGCATAATGCCCAGGGTTGCCGAGGCAGATCGTGATCCCCTGCTCGGACAGGTCGTGCGCAAGCGCCCGCGTCAGCATGTGCAGCCCCGCCGCACTCGCGCAGGTCGCATAGTCACCGCCTTGGGTCTTGCCGGCGAGCGACCCCAACCAGGTGGAGACCATCAGCACCCGCGCCGACTCACTGGCGACCAGAAACGGCAGGAGGGTGCGCACCAACAACACCGGCGCCACCGCGTGCCGCCGGTAATGCTCCACGAGCCCGGACCCACGCATCGTCGACAACGCCTGATCACGCTCGGCGTCCTCAAGGCGATCATGCGCCCCCGCTTCTGCCGGGGCCACGACGATCAGATCAAGCGACGAGGTCAGGCTCTCCAGCACAGGGATGACATCGGCCACGGACGCGGCATCCGCCGGATCGAGCGCCAGGAGTTCCAGCCCGCCAAACTCCGCGCGGGGATCGGCAAGAATCGGCACCCGCGCCGGATTGCGGGCCGCCGCGTACACCACGTCCCCGCGCATCAAACACTGCCGGACCAACTCGACCCCCAATGGTCGGGAGGCCCCGGTGATCAGGGTGCGACGTGGAAACGCACTCATGCCGTCACCGCCCGCCGCCGGGCCGCATCGGCTGCCAGCACGTGCTCCACCGCCTGCACCGTCGCGTCAATCTCGAGCGGCGGATTCGCCTCCGCGCGCGAGGGATCCTCATGCAAGGTCACCAGCATTCCAGGATCCTTGAGAATGTGTCCCGTTAACACCGCCACGACGCGATCGCCGGGACGGATTACGCCATCACGCACCAACTGCCGAACCCCGGCCACGCTCGCCGCGCTCGCCGGTTCACATCCCACACCGGCGGCATCAATCGCCACCTTCGCCGCCACGATCTCCTCGTCGCTGCAGGACAGCACCAGCCCGTCGGTTTCCTGAATCGTGCGCACCGCCCGATCCCACGAGGCGGGATCCCCAATGCGGATCGCCGTCGCGATGGTTTCGGCGTCGACGCGGTATCGCGTGGCAAACTGCTCTGGGAACGCCTTGGCAAAGGGCGCCGCTCCGGCTGCCTGGACCGACACCACACGCGGGACCCGCGCAATGAGCCCTAACGCATGCGCTTCACGCAGCGCTTTGCCGAAGGCCGCGGTGTTTCCGAGATTCCCCGCCGGAAGGACCAGGAAGTCCGGCGCGTCCCACCCCAGCTGCTGCAACAGTTCGAAGACGATGGTCTTCTGCCCTTCCACGCGCCACGGATTGATCGAATTCAGCAGATAAATCCCGAGCGCCTGCGACGCCTCCTGCACGAGTCGCAGACAGGCGTCAAAGTCCCCGCGCACGAGCAGGGTGCGGGCACCGTAGCCCAGGGTCTGCGCCAGCTTGCCAAGCGCGATCTTCCCGGCCGGCACAAAGACCAGCCCGGGGATCCCCGCCTGCGCCGCGTACGAGGCCAACGCTGCCGACGTATTCCCCGTGGAGGCGCAGGCCACGGCGCGCGCGCCCAGGCGCACCGCCTGCGTCACCCCCACCGTCATGCCGCGGTCCTTGAAGGAGCCGGTTGGGTTATGCCCCTCATGCTTGATGCGCAATCCCTCCACCCCGCAGTACCGGTCGAGCGCGACCCGGTGGAGCAACGGCGTATTTCCCTCGGGATGGCTCACCACCGCTTGGCCGGCCGCCGGCATCACGAGCGATTGAAAGCGCCACACCCCAGAGGGCGACCCCATGGGTCGCGCGCAGCAATGCTCCGCAAACGACGCCCGCAGCGCCGGCCCGGTCAACGCCGCGCCGGTGATGTCCTGCGGCGGGGCATGCACAATGTCCAGCAGGCCGCCACACGAGGGACAGGCGGGGGCCGGATCCAGTTCCGGACGGATCTCCCCACAGGTCGCGCAGCGCTGGACGCTGGCGGCGCCCGAGGGGAGGAAGAGTTCGATGGGGTCGAAGGCGGACATCGGACGGGATGGTGGCAGCAGGACCGGCAACGGTCACAATGGATGGCCTCGCCGCGTGGCGCGCAAGGCTTCGCACGCAGAGGCGCTGACGCCGTGGCGCTGACGCCGTGGAGCACAGGTGCGTCCACCAGCGACGATCCCGCCCCCCAATCGGACGTCCCCAGCGAGCGCAACCGTTTGCAGCGCAACACGAAGCGTCCCCGCCGGGGGCCGGGCATTGCGACGCGCTGTCGGACTGCTTACGTCACAATAGCTTCCAGCATCACCCTTGGTCCGACGGACCGTTTCGACTCCGTTTTCTCGCTCATGACTGCGTCCACCCTCCCGTCGATGGAGCCCACCGGGCTCACTGCTGCAGCCATGCCCCTCGGCGGGGCCTATCCGCCACTGCCCGCACGCATCGCGGGTTTGGCACACATCGCCAGCAATCTCGCGTGGAGCTGGAATCGCGATGCCCGCAGCCTGTTCCGCGACGTTGATGAAACCGTCTGGGATCGCTCAGGGCACAACCCCATCGTGTTGCTGCAGCAGGTCCCGCTGGAGCGCCTCGCGCACCTCGCCGAGGACGCGGATTTCTGCAAACGATATGATGGGGTCATGGGGTGGCTGACCGCCGAAGCGGGCGATGTGGACACGTGGTACGCGCGGACCTTTCCCGAATTGCGCGGCCAGCCCATTGCCTACTTCTGCGCGGAATTCGGCATTCATAATTCCGTGCCGATCTACTCCGGTGGCCTTGGCGTACTCGCCGGCGATCACCTGAAGACCGCGTCGGATCTCGGCGTGCCGATCGTCGCCGTGGGGATCCTGTATCGCAACGGCTACTTCGATCAGAAGATCAGCACGGACGGCTGGCAGCAGGACTCCGAGGACCGGATCTCCTTTGATCGCGTGCCACTGGCCCCGGTGGAAGGCGCCAATGGCCAGCGTCATCTGGTGACCGTTCGCACCTTCGGGCGCGATGTGCACATCCGCGTCTGGCGGATGCAGGTGGGACGCGTCCCAGTCTTCCTGCTCGATTCGGATCTGGAAGAGAATCATCCCGACGATCGACTGCTGCTCTCGCGGCTCTACTCGGGGGGGCCCGCGATGCGGCTGCGCCAGGAGTGGCTGCTCGGCGTCGGCGGCGTGCGAGTGCTGCGCGCCCTCGGGATCCATCCCGCGGCGTGGCATGCCAACGAAGGGCATGCCGCCTTCATGATGGTCGAGCGCGTGCGGGAGAAGTGTCTCGCGGGGCTGACCTACGAGGACGCCGTCGCCCAGGTGCGCTCCGCCAGCGTCTTTACCACTCATACGCCGGTACCGGCCGGACACGACCAGTTTGCAACGACCGACGTCCTGGCCTGCGCCGCCGACGAACCGTCGGGCTATTGGCAGGCAATGGGGATCGACGCGCAAGCGTTTCTCCGCATGGGCTATCATCCGGAGTCCGGCCCCGACATGTATCACATGACGGCCGCCTCCATTCGCCTCGCCCGGCGGGTCAACGGCGTGGCGCGGCGCCATGGCATCGTGAGCCGTGAACTGTGCACGCCCCTCTGGCCCGGCCGACCCGTCGAGGACGTGCCGGTAGGCCATGTGACGAACGGCGTCCACCTCGCCACCTGGATGGCGGCCCCCATCATGCGCCTGCTTGATCACCAGCTGGGCCCGGAGTGGGGCCATCGCGGCGATCCGGCGATTTGGGAGCAGGTGCTCGATGTCGACGACGCGTCGCTGTGGACGGCGCACATGCAGCTCAAGCAGGTGCTGATGCGCCTCGTGCGCGAGCAGGCGCGGCGGGCCTTCGCGCAGCGGGAGCTGGAGACCGTGCAGCTCGTGGGCGCCGGGTCGCTGCTTGACCCGCAGACCCTGACGATTGGCTTCGCGCGACGCTTTGCCACGTACAAGCGCGCCGATCTCATCTTCCGGGATCTCGATCGCCTCCGGGCGCTCATCACGAACGCCTCGCGCCCCGTGCAAATCATCTTTGCCGGCAAGGCGCATCCCGCCGATGGTCCAGGGAAGCAGATTCTTCAGAACGTCTACCAGTACACGCGGGATCCGCTGTTCGAAGGGCGTATCGCGTTCGTGGAAGACTACGGGATGCATCTGGCCCACATGCTCGTCCAAGGGGTCGATGTCTGGATGAATCTCCCGCGGATTCCCATGGAAGCCTCCGGTACCAGTGGCATGAAGGCGGGCCTCAATGGCGTCCCACACCTGTCCACGATCGATGGCTGGTGGGAAGAGGGCTACGAAGGCAACAACGGGTGGGCGATCCCGGCGACGGTCGATAGCGACGATGGCCATGGCACCGCCGATCGGGTCTACACCCTTCTCGAACGTGAAATCGTGCCGCGGTTCTACGACCGGGACGCCAAGGGGCTGCCGCTCGGATGGCTCACGACCATGAAGCACGCGATTCGGGTGGCCGGCCAGCAGTTCACCGCCCGGCGCATGGTCGAGGAGTACGCGCGGGCATATTACGCCCCGAGCGTCCTCGGCGACATGCTTCCGGACGATCCGCCAACGGCCTGACCCCATCGCAATGCTACGCCCCTCCGCGCTCACGCCGATCTTTGGCACCCCGGCGGTGCCGGCCCTTGAGGCTGGCGCCCCGACGATTGTGCACCTGACGTCGGAGTACAGCCCCTATGCGCGGAGTGGTGGGCTCGCCGAAGCGGTCATGGGGCTGGCCAATGTGCAAGCGGCCGCCGGGGCCCACGTGGTGGTCTTCGTCCCGCTCTATCGGACCGTTCGCGACTTCGCCCCGGATCTCGCCCCCCTCGGGCGCACGATTCAGGTCGATCTCGGCTATCGCACGGAAGATGTCCGCTTCTTTCGGGAGGTCGTTCCGCGCCCCGGTCCGAAGGTGGTGTTCGTGGATATCCCAGAGTGCTTCAACCGGGCGGGGCTCTACGCCGAAGGGGGCCAGGATTATCCGGACAACGCTCGGCGCTTTGCCCTGTTCTCGCGGGCCGTGCTGGATGGGATTCCGCGCCTCATCGCCGGTCCGCTGCTGATCCACGCGCACGACTGGCACACCGCGCTCGCGCTGCTCTATCTGCGCAGCTACGAAGGACTCCGCGAGCGCTACGCGCGCACGGCCACGGTGCTCTCGGTGCACAATGCCGGGTATCAGGGGCACTTCCCGGCCGCCATGCTCAA
>JBEIUK010000202.1:0-5252 GCA_040374415.1 Gemmatimonadaceae bacterium
CCTTGGAGTTCTGGGCGCTGACACTGCGTGACCGCTTCATGGCTGGGCCGAAGTCCAGCGTCACGCCAGCGATCGTGATGCCATGTTCCTTTGCGTGGCCGAGCTTCGTGGCCAGGCTCGCCGATTCCAGCAGCGCCTTGGCCGGGATGCACCCCCAGAGGACGCAGGTGCCGCCCATGGCTTCGCGCTCGATCACGGCCGATTGCAGGCCAAGCTGTGCGCAACGGATGGCGCACACGTAACCGGCGGGGCCACCGCCGAGGATGATGACGTCAAAAGCAGCCATGGTCAGCCTGGAGAAAGTCGGAACAGGAACGAAAGGGGAATGATCACGACGGGGGCGTCGATCAGAAGAGCATCATCATGGGGGCTTCCAGCAGCTGCCGCAGCGTCTGCAGGAACTTCGCGCCCACCGCGCCATCAATCACGCGATGATCGCAGCTCAGCGTGACGCGCATGCGCTGCCGCGGCACGAAGGCGCCATGCTCCCAGACGGGCTTGGTTTCCGTGGCGCCCACGGCGAGAATCGCCGCCTCGGGCGGGTTGATGATCGCGGTGAACTGATCGATCCCGAACATCCCGAGATTGGAGACGGAGAAGGTGCCGCCGCTGAACTCTTCGGGGGACAGCTTCCGCTCCCGCGCCCGCTTGGCGAAGTCGCGGGCTTCCTTGCCGATCTGGCCAAGCCCCTTGGTCTGCGCGTCGCGGATCACCGGCACGATGAGGCCGTCATCGGTCGCGACCGCCATGCCGATGTGCGCGGTGTGGAACTGGCGAATGCTGTCGCCCATCCAGTGCGCGTTCACTTCGGGGTGCCGAACGAGTGCGATGGCGACCGCTTTGATGATGATGTCGTTGACCGATACCTTGAAGCCATCGCCCTGCGACGCCATCTGCTCCCGCAGCTGCCCCACACGCGTCATGTCGATCTCCGCGGTGAGGTAGAAGGTCGGGATGGGGCCAATCGACTCGCCGAGCCGCCGCGCGATGGTCTTGCGCATCTGCGACAGCGGGATGGTGACGACGGTGGACGCCGCCGCCGTCGGTGCGGCGCCAATCGATGGGACCGCGGCGACCGGGGCGGCCGGGGCCGACGACGCAGCCGCCGCGACGCCCTCCAGATCGCGCAGGATCACGCGGCCGCCCGGGCCGGAGCCCGCGATCGACTCAATCGCCACGCCACGCTCGGCGGCCAGCCGACGCGCGAGCGGTGACGACCGCACCGGGCCGCTGTGCGCGGGGGCCGCGGGGGTCGCAACCGGCGTGGCGGCAGGCGCCGCGGCTGGGGCGGCTACCGGAGCAGCTACCGGAGCAGCAGCCGGCGCCGCCGCTGTCGGAGCCGCTGTCGGAGCCGCTGGTACGCCACCCGTCAGGGCACTGATGTCTTCACCGGCCGCACCCACGACACCGATCACCTGACCGACGGGGCAGGTGGTCCCTTCGTCAATCAGCCGGGCGCGCAGGACGCCATCGCCACGGGCGACGAGCTCCATGATCGCCTTGTCCGTCTCGACTTCGGCCAGCGTCTCGCCGTTCTTCACCGCGTCGCCGACGTTTTTGAGCCACTTCACCAGGCGCCCTTCCTCCATGGTCGGGGAGAGCGCCTCCATCATTACCTTGGTTGCCATGGTTGTGACTCAGTCGATGTAAAGAACCTGCTTGACCGCCGCGATCACCTTCGGCACATCAGGCTTCGCGGCCTTCTCCAGCGTCTTGGCATACGGCATCGGCGCGTCGGCCTGATGCACGCGCAAGATCGGCGCATCGAGATGATCGAAGCAGTGGCGCTGCACATAGTCCACCACCTGCGCGCCCACCCCGCACACTTCCCATCCTTCTTCCACGACCACGGCGCGGTTCGTCTTGCGCACGGAGGCCGCAATCGCCTCCACATCCATCGGGCGGATGGTGCGCAGATCCACCACGTCGCAGCGGATGCCGTCCTTGGCCAGCTGATCGGCGGCCTGCAGCGCCACCAGCACCATCTTGCCGTGCGTAATCAGCGTGCAATGATCCCCTTCACGCTTGAGATCAGCCTTGCCGAGCGGGATCACGTAGTCGTCGTCGGGCACTTCGCCCTTGGTGTTGTAGAGCATTTCCCCTTCGAGAACGCACACCGGATTGTCATCGCGGATCGCGGCCTTGAGGAGTCCCTTCGCGTCGTACGGCGTCCCCGGGGCGATGACCTTGAGCCCCGGAATGTGCGCCAGCCATGATTCCCACGCCTGCGAATGCTGCGCCGCGAGCTGCAGCGCGGAGCCGTTCGGGCCGCGGAAGACGATGGGCATGGGGAACTGCCCGCCGGACATGTAGAGCATCTTCGCCGCGGCATTCACCACCTGATCGATGGCGAGCAGCGCGAAGTTCCAGGTCATGAATTCAATGATGGGGCGCAGACCGGTCATGGCGGCGCCGACCCCGACGCCCGCAAAGCCCAGCTCCGTGATGGGCGTGTCGACCACGCGCATCTCACCGAACTCCTGCAGCAAACCCTTCGAGACTTTGTACGCGCCCTGATAGACGGCGACTTCCTCACCCATCAGGAAGACGCGATCGTCGCGCTGCATCTCTTCGCGGAGCGCCATGTTGAGCGCATCGCGGTACGTGATGACGGCCATGTGCGGGGCGCCCTTAGCTGGTGGTATCGACGAGGATGTCTTCCAGAAGCGCCTCGACGGGCAGCTCCGGGCTCTGCTCTGCGAAATCAATGCTGTCCTGCACGATCGCCTTGATCTCGTCATCCATGCGGGCGACTTCGGCGGCCGTGATTTCCCCGGCATCTTCCATGCGCTGGCGATGGAGCACGATGGGATCGCGCTTGAGGTACTGCTCGAGCTCTTCCTTGGTGCGGTAGGTGCCGCTCACGGCATCGGACATGGAGTGGCCCATGAAGCGATAGGTGCGCACTTCCAGCAGCGTCGGCATGCTTTCCTTGCGTGCCCGCTCAATCGCGGCGGCAGCAGCGGCGCGCACGGCGTGCACATCCTGTCCGTCGACGACGTCACGCGGCATATCGTACGACGCGCCGCGCTTGTAGATATCGTGAATGGCCGAGGCCCGCTCCACCGCCGTGCCCATGCCGTACCGGTTGTTCTCGATGATGAACAGGCAGGGGAGCTTCCAGAGCGCGGCCATGTTGAGCGCCTCGTGGAAGGCCCCGTTGTTGACGGCAGCTTCCCCCATGAAGCAGACGATCACCTGATCGCCGCCCCGGTACTTGATCGAGAAGCCGACACCGGCCGCAATCGGGATATGGCCACCGACAATGCCATGCCCGCCCAGGAAGCCGAGGCTCTTGTCGAACATGTGCATGGAGCCACCCTTGCCGCGGGCGCAGCCATCCTGCCGGCCGAAGAGCTCCGACATCACTGCCCGGGGGGTCATGCCGCGCGCGAGCGCCTGCCCATGATCCCGGTAGGTGGTGATGATGTAGTCGTCGGGGCGCAGCTGCGCGATGATGCCGGCGGAGACCGCTTCCTGTCCGATGTACAAATGACAGAAGCCGCCAATGCGTCCAATGGCATACATCTCGGCGCACCGCTCTTCGAAGCGGCGCTGGAGCAGCATGGAGTACAGGAGTTCGCGATTGGTCGCGGCACTCACGCTCGCCGTGCCGCCCTTCGCGGTGCCGGCAGCCGCCGCCACGGGCGCGTCAGCACCGGCGCGGGAGGCCGGGCGCGCCGGCTCAGTTTTCTTGCGGGTCTTGGTGGGACTCATACGGAGAAACCGGGTAGAGGTCCGGGAGAAACGTCGAGGCGAGGAGCGGTGCGCTGCGTCATGCGGTTAGCTGACGCCAGCGGCCTGCACCTGCTCCCAGGCGTGATAGCTGGAGCGGACGAGGGGACCGCTCTCGACATGCTTGAAGCCGAGGGCCATGCCGGTGTCGTAGAACCAACGAAACTCCTCAGGGGTGACGTAGCGGTCGAGCGCGATGTGCCCATCGGATGGGCGCAGGTACTGGCCGAGCGTGAGGATGTCGACATCCACGGCGCGCAGATCCTTCATGACCTCGACGACTTCCTCGTTGGTCTCGCCGAGTCCCAGAATGATGCCGGTCTTGGTGGGGACCGTGGGGGCGAGCCGCTTGGCGATGCGGAAGATCTCGAGGAGCCGTTCGTACCGACCGCCCGGGCGCGCCTTCTTATAGAGACGCGGGACGGTTTCGGTGTTGTGATTGTAGATGTCCGGGCGTGCCTCGAGGACCGTCCGAATGGAGTCCTCGTTCCCCTGGAAGTCGGGGACGAGCACTTCAATGGAGCAGTCGGGGAGGTGCTGCCGGATCTGCCGGATGGTTTCGGCGAAGATGTAGGCGCCGAAATCCGGGAGGTCATCACGATCGACCGACGTAATGACAGCGTGGCGCAGGCCGAGTTCCGCGATCGCCTGGGCGACGCGGGAGGGCTCTTCGATATCGTAGGCGGGCGGGCGTCCGTGGGAGACGGCGCAGTAGGCGCAGTTACGCGTGCAGACGTCGCCAAGGATCATGAAGGTCGCGGTCCCGTGCTCCCAGCACTCCCCAATGTTGGGGCAGTGGGCTTCCTGGCAGACCGTGTGCAGGTTGAGCTCCTGCATGAGCTGCCGGAGGCGCAGGTAGCGCTCACCACCGGGCGCTTTGACCTTGAGCCACGACGGCTTCCGTTCCGGCAGCGGCTCGCGCCGGTGCCGTCCCATGATCTGATAGAGCTGCTCGGCCATGATCGAAAGGAAAGGGGAGTGTCGTGCCCCGGATTCCGGGTGGGCCGGATCAGGGTCAGGGGAAGCTAGTCCACGGTTCCGCGTCGTGCCACAAGGGGGTAACCTGCTAACTGTGTTTAACGGGTTACTGTGTCCGTAAAGACCACCACGGGAACGGACGCCACCACGGCGACGGACGTCACGACGGGGGTGAAACCTTCCGGTGGCGGGGGGCGTACGGCCTCTCGACTCTCACCATGACCGAGGTACCCTGATGCTGCGCACCCTCATCTCCATTGGCGCCATTGCCCTGCTGGGGCTCTTTGCCCTCAAGCTGGTTTTCGGGATCCTGGGTCCCGTGGTCAGCCTCGCCTTCTTCCTGCTGGGGGCGACGATCAAAGCGGCCCTTGTGGGGGCCGTGATTTACGGGGTCATTCGGGTGCTCAGCCCGGATACGGCTCGTCGACTGGCGGACGCTTTTAAGAAGTAACGCGCCGTCGACCGGGGGGCTCCGCGGTTACTCGGAGCCCCCTGCGTCGCCCGCGGCGGCATCACCACCGCCCGCATCACCGCCGGCC
>JBEIUK010000173.1:0-6353 GCA_040374415.1 Gemmatimonadaceae bacterium
CGGCATCGAGCTCGGCGTGGTCGAGCGTGGCGATAACGCGCGTCAGCAGCGCAAACGCTTCATCGGTGCGTCCGGCCGTGCCCAGAATGACCGCCAGATCGGCACGGGCACGCGCCACCACCATCGCGTCCTCGCCATAGAGCGCGGCGCGCACGGCGCAGGCATGCTGCGCGTGCAAAATGGCATCGGTGACGCGCCCCGCCTGCAGGCACGCCTGCGCGAGATTGCTCGCGACGAGCGCCTCCGCGTCCCGCAGCTCGGGACCGCCATGCTCGCGGATCGCGGTGCGCGCGGCTTCAAAGGCAGTGACCGCCTCCGGCCAGTCGCCCGCCGCTGCGAGCGTCAGGCCCCGGGCGTTCGCCTCGCTCCAACGGGTGGGCATCTCTTCCATGAGCGGAATATGCCGTGCCCCGCGCCCCAGTGCGACCAGGCGCCCCGGAAGTTTCCTCGGCGGCGCCCCATGGTCCCCACGGCGACGCTCAGCTCTCCCGGATCGCCGCCATTGGCGTGGCCCGATACACGTCACGGCTGGTGAGGAAGCCAATCAGCATCGTCAGCACCAACATCCCAATGGCAATCAGGAGGGTGGGCACGACGGTGGGGGTGAAGCTGTCCTTGAAGACAAACCACGTGATCCCCCACGCCCCCAGGAACGAGAGCCCCAGCCCCGTGAGCGCCCCAAGAGCCCCGAGCGCCCCGTACTCGGCCAGCAGCACCTTGGCGACCTGTGCCCGTGAGGCGCCAAGCGTCCGGAGGAGCACCCCTTCCCGCAGGCGCGCCCGACGGGTGGCCGCCACGGCGCTGAACAACACCGGGATCCCCATGGCCAGCGAGAAGAGGCCCAGGAACCGGATCGCCAGCACCACGCGATTCACAATTGATCCCACGGTTTCCCGCACCAGCGTCAGGTCCACGCTGGAAATGTTCGGGAAGCGCTCCACCACGTCGCGCTGCACCATGGTCACCGCATCGCCACTCGGCACCGACGCCACCAGCGCCTCCTGCTGAGGGGCACGCCGAATCGCCTCTGGCGCAAAGACCACGAAAAAGTTCGCCTCGAAACGGGCCCAGTTCACCGTCCGGAGACTGGTCACGACCGTGCGGACCGGCACGCCCTGCACATTCCAGGTCACGGTGTCACCCAGCACGATCCCGAGGTCAGTCGCAACATCCCGTTCGAACGACACGGGGAACGGGGCCTCGGGGTGTTCCGTCCGGGTGCGTGCCCGCGTGGCACTGTCCGGGAACCACGCACCACCCACCAAAGTCTCCGATCCGGCGAGCTGCTCCCGATAGGTGGAGCGATACTCGCGCCGCAGCGCCCAGCCCGCGCGTCGCACCGTGGTATCCGCTATCAGGGCCGGGATATTCCGGCCATTCACCGCATCAATGCGCATCGTGACGATGGGCGTCCGCTGCACCACGGTGTGGCCACGCGCGCGAATCAGGGAGTCGAGTGGTCCGGCTTGATCCTCTTGCACATCGAAGAAGAGCAGGTTGCCCGCACTCGCATCGGCTGAGGCGCTGATGCGCGTGAGCAGATTGTCCTGCACCAGATACACGGTGCTCAGCAGAAACGCGCCAAAGCCCAGCGCGAGCGTCACGGCCCGCGTTTGATTGGCCGGCCGGTGCAAATTGGCGATCCCCTGCCGCAGGGTGAACGGCCACGCGGCTCGGCTGCTCCGACGTGCCAAGGCAATCAGCCCCGTCGCCGCCACCCACAGGACCGCCACGGCCCCCGCGATCCCCGCGCTCACGAGCGCGCCATTCCGCCACGAGCCCAGTCGCGCCACGATGATGGCGACGAGACTCGCCACCAGTAACGCGTCGACCGTGAGCCGCGCCGGATCACGCCACTCCCGTGGGAGTGCCGACGGATCGGCGTCACGGCGGATCGCCTGGAGCGGTGAGACGCGCCGCAACGCGAGTAAGGGGCGCATCGCAAACACGAGCGCCACCCAAACGCCCGTCCCAAGCCCCAACAACAACGGCCCCGGCTCGAGGGCCACTTGGACATCGATGGGCAAGAAGTCGGCGACAAGTCGCGGCATGACGAACTGGATCGCGATCCCGAGCGCTGCACCCGCCAGCGCGCCGACCAAGCCCATCGCGGCCGCCTGCACGACATACAGCGCCAGCACCTGGCGACTCGACGCGCCGAGACAGCGCAGCACCGCGACCGTGTCGATTTTCGCCGAGACGAATGCGTGAATCCCGCTGGCCACGCCGATGCCGCCAAGCAGCAGGGCAATCAGGCCAATGATGCTGAGGAAATCGGCCAGCCGGCCCACGGCTTCGGTGAAGTCCCGCTCGGTGTCCGCCACCGTGCGCACGCGGACGCGGACTTTGGCGACCGCGGTGGCAAGGCCCCCGGGGATACTGTCGGTGGTGGCGCTGGTGTCCACCAACTCTGCAGGGGGCGCGCCGCGGGATCCCGCGCCCTCGCGCCCGCGATCACGCGCGTCGGCGGCTTCCAGTTGCGCCGCGGCGCGCGGATCAATGCGTCGACGCAACGCTTTCGCGAAGGCGGCGGAGGCCTTCGGGGTGGTCATCGCCGCGGGCAGTTGCAGGACCGCGTCGTATTGCGCGCGGCTGCCGAACGCCAGCAGGCCGGTCGAGGCCATCCACCGGTCAGAGACATAGACGCGCGGGCCAATCACACTCGCGATGCCAGCATCGCCTGGGACGTTGCCCAGCGTGCCGGCAATGCGGAACATGCGCGTGCCGAGTCGCAGCGAGTCGCCCACGGCGGCCGAGAGGGCAATGAGCAGGGAGCGATCGACGAAGACGACGGGATCGGTGTGTACCGTGCGCCACGCCGCGGCCGGCACGGTTTCAATCGTCCCGTAAAACGGATACCCCTCGGAGACGGCGCGTACCTGCACCAAGCGCGTGCGGTTCGCGGGCTGCGCCAGGGCCATCGAGGCGAACGTGGTGACGCGCGCATGTGGCAAGCCGGCGGCCTGCAGGGAATCCAGGAGCGTGTCGACAACCGCCGGGAAGGCCGCATTGGCTTTCAGGGCGACATCGCCACCGACCAGGGTGCGCGATTGCGCGCGCACCGACCGGGTGATGTTGCTGGCAAAGGAGTCGATCGCGACAAGCGCCGCCACGCCAAAGGCGATCGACGACATGTACAGGGCGAGCCGACGACGGGCGGTGCGACTCTCGCGCCATGCCAGTCGGAGCAGGGCGCCGGTGGTCATGCGGAGACGGGCTGATGCTGGATGTCTTCCACCACGACGCCGTCGCGCAGCCGGATGGTGCGCTGCGTGCGGGCGGCGAGGGCGCTGTCGTGCGTGACGAGCACGATCGTGCAGCCGCGTTCGCGGTTGAGTGCTTCAAGCAGCTCAATGATCCGCTCGCCCGTTGCGCCGTCGAGATTGCCGGTGGGTTCGTCGGCGAACAGAATCACCGGCTCATTCACAAAGGCGCGCGCCAGAGCGACGCGCTGCTGTTCGCCACCGGAGAGCTGTTGCGGAAAGTGGTGCGTGCGATCGCCAAGCCCAACGCGCGTGAGCAGCTCGGTGGCGCGCTCGGCCGCGTCGCGCAGCGGCACGCGACCCGCCAGTTCCAGCGGCACCTGCACATTCTCGAGGGCGGTCAGCGTCGGGATCAGCTGGAAACTCTGAAAGACAAAGCCCACCTTCTGCCCGCGGAGGGCGACGCGCTGGTCTTCCGTGAGGCGCCCGAGGTCAACGCCATCCAGGGTGACCGACCCGGCGGAGGGGGTGTCCAGCCCGGCGAGGAGGCCGAGCAGGGTGGTTTTTCCGCTGCCGGAGGGGCCGACAATGGACACGAAGGCTCCCGCCGGGACGGTAAAGGACACATCGTGCAGGACGGTGAGCGCCGCGAGGCCGCTCTGGTACGTCTTGGTCAACCCGTGAGCAACAAGCATGACTGGCAAGCGAAAGGACATTCAGTGGCAGCGGATTCCAGGGCGGAGCCTGCTGCTGGCGGCGCTGCTGATGGGATGCCGCGGTGGCGATCCTCGGTCGGGATCCTCTGCGGACAGCCCATCGGGTGGCGCCGTGGTCTCTGGGGAATCAACCGGAGACCGGACCCCGTCGGCAACGGGGGGGGGCGGATCCGTGGCGGGGCGCGACTCGGCGTTCGCAGCGGGGACGGCGGGGCGTGCGGCGAACAGGGGTACCCCTGCGGGGCGGAAACGGATCATTCTGCTTGGCACGAGCCTGACGGCGGGGCTGGGGTTGGATCCCGGGGTGGCCTATCCCGCGCTGCTGCAGCAACAGATCGACTCCGCTGGATTGCCCTTCGTGCTGGTGAATGCCGGACTCAGTGGCGAGACGTCGGCGGGGGCGTTGCGGCGGGCGCGGTGGGTGCTGGACCAGCCGGCGGCGCTGGTGGTGCTGGAGGTGGGGGCGAACGATGGGCTGCGCGGGGTGGATCCGGACACGACCTACGCCAATCTCGTGGCGCTGATCCGGACGGTGCACGCGGTGCAGCCGGCGGCGCAGGTCCTGCTGGTGCAGATGGAGGCGCCGACGAATCTAGGGGCGCGGTACACGGCCCGGTTTCATGCGGCGTATACCCGGGCGGCGCAGGAGACCAAGACGCCACTGTTGCCCTTTTTGCTGCTGGGGGTGGCGGGGGATCCCCGGTATAACCAGGCGGACGGGATCCATCCCAATGTCGTCGGGTCACGCCGGGTGGCGGCGACGATGTGGGGGGCGTTGGCGCCCCGGTTGCGGGCGCTGGCGCAATAACGCGGTGTCGCGCGCCCCACTGGTCCGGACGGCTGGGACCGGCTAGCTTTTAAGGCTGTCCCGAATTCGTCTGTGTTGGACCGCCGAGGGTGGTGGCGCGCGGACGTTCCCCGTATGCATCAGGTGCCATTCCTATGGCTGTTACCGCGACTCAGATCCGTCGTGGCATGGTGATCGTGTTTGAGGGCGATCCGTGCCGCATTGTGGAATTTCGGCATCACACGCCGGGCAACCTGCGCGCCATGGTGCAGGCCAAGTTGAAGAACCTGCGCACGGGTTCGAGCTTCGAGCATCGCTTCCGCGCGGCGGACACGATCACGAAGGCCGACATGGAAACGGTCGAGCTGGAGTTCATGTATCAGGGTGGCGATTCCTACCACTTCATGAACACTGGGAACTACGATCAGCTGGAGATGGACGAGGAAGCGCTGGGAGATTCGGCGCCGTGGATGCAGCCCGGGATGAAGATCCTGGCCGAGTATTACAACGGCAATCCGATCGGGATTCAGCTGCCGAACTCGTTGGTGTTTGAGATCGTCGATACGGCGCCGGTGGTGCGTGGCGCGACGAAGACGGCCTCGTCGAAGCCGGCGAAGCTCGAGAACGGGGTGACGGTGAACGTGCCCGAGTTTGTGGAGTCGGGGACGCGTATTCGCGTGAATCCGTCGACGGGCGAATACCTCGATCGCGCGAAGGACTGAGTCGCAGACGACTTGCGATTTGCGTGGCGTCTGATTACGCTTTCCGACTCCCCGTGAATTGAGCGATTTATCAGGGAGATGAGCAGCGCAGGGCAGGTGCGGCGCTGTTCGCCATGGTGGCCATAGCTCAATCGGTTAGAGCACCGGATTGTGGTTCCGGGGGTTGCGGGTTCGATTCCCGTTGGTCACCCTGAGTCGCGAGGCGGGCCATGGGTGAGTGCCCATGCTCCGGAGGTCCGTAGCTCAATTGGTAGAGCACCGGTCTCCAAAACCGGCGGTTGGGGGTTCGATTCCCTCCGGGCCTGTTGGTGGTGAAAACGACGGCGGTATCGTCTAGGGGACTAGGACACAGCCCTCTCAAGGCTGGAACACGGGTTCGAATCCCGTTACCGCTACTGGCTGTGGTTGGATGGCAGGCACGCAGGTCGACGGCTCCATCGTCTATCGGTTAGGGCACGACCCTTTCAAGGTTGAGAGACGGGTTCGACTCCCGTTGGAGCTATCCGCTCCCTGCGGAGTGGTCCGAAGCAGGGGGGCAGGACTGGTTGGTGTAGCATGCTGGTGCAGGTGCGGTTCGACTGTCGGTGGCAGAGTCAGCGGTTTCGCTGGAACGCCTCGCAGGTCGTACTGGGGGGCGTAGCTCAGTTTGGTTAGAGCACTCGACTGTCACTCGAGAGGTCGCGGGTTCGAGCCCCGTCGCTCCCGTTCGTTGTATGGGCTCGCAGCTGTTGGTGCAGGTGTGGTTCCGGTGTTCGTGGCCGGGTCCCTCGCTCTGGTGGTGAAATTGGTAGACACGCCGTCTTGAGGGGGCGGTGCCGCAAGGCGTCGCGGTTCGAGTCCGCGCCAGAGCATGGTAGGGTGTCGGGGCTGGTGACCGGCAGCAGTTTGCAGCAGTCGCACCGCCACAGTAGCTCAGTGGTAGAGC
>JBEIUK010000016.1:0-22274 GCA_040374415.1 Gemmatimonadaceae bacterium
CCATGCCTCCGAGCTGCCCTTTGTCTTTGGCATTCGCGGGCAGTCCAACAAGGTCTGGGGGACCACCCCGTACGATGAGACGCTGACGGACGCGATGAACGGCGCGTGGGCGCGCTTTGCCGCGACGGGGAATCCGAACGGTGGGATGATGCCCACGTGGCCGGCGTACGATGCCGCGACCGACAGCTATTTCGAGTTTGGTCCCGTGCTGCGCGCCGGGACGGGGTTGCGTGCCGTGCAGTTCAACGCGCTGGAGGGCGTTCTCGAAGCGCGCGTCTCGGCCTTCGAACGGGCCATTGGGCGCGTGTCGGCGGGCGGGCGATAAAGCGGCGCCTGTGAAGACCGGGTAAGGTCTTGGTGATGACCGGTGTGACGCCGGTCCTCACCGCCGCGGCGGAATCGGTTGCCGTCCACGCCGCGTCATCTTCACCGCGTCGTATGCGTCAACGCGTCCCCAGCCGAACATATTGTCTTTTCCGGGCGCGCCGAGATCGTGGGCGGTGCGCTCGAGGATCTCGCGCAGACGCCAGACTGATAGGTCAGGCTTTTCGGTCAGCATGAGCGCCGCGATACCGGCCACTTGCGGCCCGGAGAAGGAATTGCCGCGAATGCGCACCTGATTGGTGTTGATGTAGCCGGTGTCCGCGATGCTGAGCACGGGATACCCTTCGCCCGGATAGGCGACGAGATCGGGCTTCGTGATGCCGGTAGGCATCGGGTAATCGCCATAGAGTGCGACGGATCCCCATTCGGCGGGCCCCATGCTGCTGAAGGACACCAACGTGTTGAGGGTATCAATCCCGCCCACCGAGATCACACTCGGCACATCTTTCGGCGACTGATGCTGTACGGGAATGGGCTGCGTCACGCGGAAGTTGCCGGCCCCACCCACCAGCACGAGCCCGGCGGCGACGGCATGATCGCTCATCATGCGCCAATAGCCGCGCAGGTTCCCCAGTCCGGGCAGGCTGAAGCTCATGCTGAGAATGTCCGCGCCCTGCTCGAGGGCGTACTGGTAGCCGAGGGCGGCGGCGATGGGGCGGTTGCCCCCTTCGTCGACATTGCCACCGGTCATTTTCAGGAGCATGAGCTGGGCGCGCGGGGCGACGCCGGTAATGATGCCGCTCGTGCCGTCGCCGGTGGAGATGCCGGAGGTCATGGTGCCATGCTGCCGACCGGTGCTGGTGTCGCGCACGTTGGGGCGCATGCTGCCGAAGTCGAAGCCATAGACATCGTCGATGTAGCCGTTGCCGTCGTCGTCGATGCCGTTGTTGGGGATTTCCTTGGTGTTGCGCCAGAGATGCTCGCGCAGATCGGTGTGCGCGTAGTTGGCACCATTGTCAAAGACGGCAATGACGGCGCCCTGTCCCGTGTTGCCGAATTCGCGCCAGACGGCGGGCACGTTGAGGTGCCGGATATTCCACGCGATGGTCTTCCCCTGCTCGGTGAAGGGCGCCGGTGTGGACGGCGGCACGATGAGCATGGGGGCGTGCTGCGCGCTTGGGGCCTCGAGGGCTTCACCGCCGGCGTAGATGAAGAGCACGTCGGGGAGGGATGCGGCCTGGCGAATTTCCGCGGCAGAGAGCTCGAGAGAGAGTGCGTTCAGGATCCAGAGCGCGCGATCGGCGTGATCGCGATGGAGCGCCTTGAGGATGCCCGCCTGTTCGGTGGCGGCCTGTCGCTTGAGGGTCGTGATGACCTGCGCGCGGAGCGTACGCCGGTCATCGGTGGCGTGGGCGCGCTGGAACACCTCGAGGCCGCCAACGGGAGCGAAGAGTTGGGTGCGTCCGAGCACGATCACGCGGGCGCGGCCGTTGGCCTGCAGCACGGCCTGCAGCGGCGGATCGAGCTTGGCGTCCTGGGCTGGGAGGCGACGCGTGGCGACCGGGAGGAGCAGGCTGGCCAGCAGGGCGAGCGCGGGACGGACGCGAGTGTGGAGCGGCATGGTCGGCAGGGGAGGGGGACGCCGCCAATGTAGCACCGGAGAAAACACAACGGGCGCCGGGGAGTGATCCCCGACGCCCGCTGGATGCTGCTGGAACTGAAGACTTAGTTCGTCTTCATGTTCGGGTTGTTGTCCCGCTCGTTCCGCGGGATCGGGTAGCACGTCTGCGTACCGACGTTGCCATAGCCCGGCTTGAAGTACGGCTGCCCCGACGCGGTGATCGTCGTCGCGGTGGCCGTGGCGTTGCGGCGGAAGTCCGCCAGGCGCTCGCCTTCGAGGTAGAAGTCAATCGCGCGCTGGTTGAACAGTTCCGTCGTGACGCTGGCCGCATCCGTGGCGCCCGCGTAGGCCGCCGCACCACCCGCCGCACGGCGGGCGTTGATGAGCGTCAGCATCGTGGCCACATCACCGCCAGCTTCGGCGGCGATGTAGTCCGCTTCCAGCTTCGAAGCGAGGCGCACGGCCGAGCCGTAGCCCGGGTACTTCGCCTGCTGGAACCAGCCACCCGGCACGGCGTCCTGCGGATTGGCCGTGGTGGAGCCCGGCGCGCGGTACGGGATGCGCGTGTCCGCCTGGCGGTACCAGGGGGCCACGCTGATCGAGCCGCGGTCGAAGCTGAACTGGTACTGACGGTTCGACAACCGGCTGCGGTTGGCGAGGTCGTCGGTGTGACGGACGTCGAACTGGAAGCCCGCCGGCACCAGACCGGCATCGGCGATCGCACCCGCCTTGTCGCCCTTCTGCAGCTTCGCGCGGGCACGGCCCACGGTCGCGGCGTTGGCGAGGGCAATGCCATCGGTCGTGCCGTTGGCCTTCCCCACGTCAATGCCCTTGCTGAACCAGAACGCCGCCGTATCCAGCAGCTGCGCCGTGGTCAGTTCCGGACCCGACGACAGCGTGCCGGTGCAGAAGTCCGTCGCCATCATCAGCACGGCGAAGCCACGGAACGTCGCGGCGCGCGCCAGGTTGATGTTGGAGGTCGGGGTCGGGAGCGTGAGGTCGAGCACGGTCTTGGCCGAGGCGGCCGCCACCGAGATCGGGCCCCACACGTCACCGCTGAGCGAGCTGTTGAGATCGGAGATCGTCCGGTACCCGAATTCATTCCGGGTCGGGAAGGTGTCCGAGACATTCGCTTCGTTGGTGAACCAGGCGCTGTACGACGCCAGCCACCCGTAGGCGAAGACGAAGTTCTGCTGGGCGGACAACGCCAGCGCGGTCGCGCCCGCCGCCGGATCGACCGTTGCTGCGTCGAGGACGTTCGGGTTCGTGACCTTCAGGAAGTTATCCGAGCAGGCGGCAGCGCCGGAGAGCAGCGCCGCACCCGCGATCGTGCGCGTAACCGCGCGGCGGATCGAAATCATGCTGATCATCTCGCGGTCAGAAGTTGAAGTTGAACCGAAGAACCGTCTTCTTCGGATTCGGAACGGTCAGGAAGTCCTGGCGCGAGAAGGAACCCGTCTGCGCGTTGACTTCCGGATCCGGCCCGGAGTAGTTCGTCCAGAGCTTGACGTTCTGGAAGGCGAGCGTGACCGACAGGCCGGTCACCGCGCCACGGAGCCCCTTCACGAGCACATCCGGCACCGTGTAGGTGGCCGACAGCTCACGGAGACGGACGAAGTCGCCCGGCTCGAGGTAGGCATCGATCACGTCATTGACCGTGGCCGAGTTGCCCTTGTTCGTCACGAACGCCGGCTGCCCCGCGGTCGGGTTGCCGTAGCGGCGGAGCCGCTCTTCGGCCGACAGGATCGTCGGGTCGAGGCGCAGGTTGGAACGGACGAGCTGCGTTTCGCGGAAGAACGCCGTGTTGTTCTGCACGAGGAAGTCGCGCTTCGCATCAACCAGCGCGTTCAGGCGCAGGTTCTTGAAGAGCGTCACCGTGTTGGTGATGTTCCACTCGAGCGTCGGGAACAGGTTGCCCATCGGGGCGAGCGTGTCGCTCACGATGACCTTGTTCGTCGCCACATCGATGGACTCGATCTTCTTGGAGACCATCACGCCGAGCTGCTGGCCGACGATCGTGCGGCCGGCGCCACCGAGCGGGAACGGCAGCACGCCGCCGAGGCTCGTGAGCTCGTTGTGCAGCGTGTTCGCACCGGCGCGGACATCCCAGCGCACGTTCGGCATGTTGATCGCGCTGACGTTCAACGCGACTTCCAGGCCGCTGTTCAGCACGGAGCCGATGTTCGCCAGCGGGTTCGACGAGAAGCCGAGCGAGGGCGGAATCGGACGCGCGATGATCAGGTCCTTCGTGGTCTTGCGGAAGTACGTGACTTCGGCCGACACGCGGTTGTTGAAGAAGCCGGCGTCAAAGCCCGCTTCGAACTCCTGACCCTTTTCGGGGCGGAGATCCGCGTTGCCCGGGTTGCCCAGCACGGCGCCGGCGCCGGTGGTCCCGGTGATGTTGTACGTCGCGGCCGAGAGCGTCGTCAGGGCGTCACCCGGGTTCGGCGAGCGGCCCGTGGAGCCCCACGCGGCGCGGAGACGCAGCGTGTTGATGTACTTGGTCATCCCCTGGAAGAAATCTTCTTCCGAGATCGCCCAGGAGCCGCCGACCTTCGGGAGCACGAAGGCCGGAGCCGTCGAACCGAAGGACGAGTTGCGATCGACGCGCACGCCGACCTGGAGGAAGCGCTTGTTCTGGTTCCCGATCTGCAGCTGCGTCAGGTAGCCATACTGGCGCTGTTCCGTGAAGCCACCGCTGCCGGTGGTGCTCGCGGCGGAACCAACCGAGTTGTTCGAGTTCGTCACGAAGCCGATGCCGGTGGCGCCGAGCGACGTGTTGCGCGTGGAGATGACCTGGAGACCGAACGAGAGGTTCGTTTCCCAATCGCTGCCCCACATCTTCTTCATGTTGCCGAGGTAGTCGAACGTGTAGCGCTCGGCGGTGCGGGCCGTCTGCGAGTGGCTGCCACCGTCGGTCAGACCGCCGTACCAGAGCGAGTCGTTCTTCGGGAAGTAGGTAGCCTGCAGGTCGTTCGCGAGGTCAAGACCGCCGGTGAAGCGGTTGGAGAACCACTCAAACGGCTGGTAGTTCGCCACGATCGACGTCGTCACGCGCTTGGTGAGCAGGCGGCGCGAGATCGCCGTGATGGCGTTCACGTGCCGGTTGCTGTACCAGCCATCCTGCGTCGCGGCGGCGTTCGCGGCATCGCTGCGGGTGAGCGGGCTGCCGAGCAGGCCGCCACCGAGGTAGCCGTAGATGTTGTTGTCGTTGTCCGGCAGGTCGACCTGCGTCTGGGAGAGCCCCAGGCCGGCGTCAATCGTCAGCTTGCTGCTCGCGACGTAGTTGACGTTGGTGCGGACGTTGTAGCGGTTGTACGTGTTGTTCGGGAGCGTACCGGCCGTGTTGTCCGAGCCGTAGGAGAGGCTGTAGCCGTAGTTCTGGCCACCGCCACGCGCGCTCCAGTTGATGATGCGGTCGGAGCCCTTCTTGAAGACGCCACCGGCGCGCTGGAGCGGGTTGTCGCTGACCAAGTCGCCAACGGCTTTGCCACGGCAGAGCGGGTTGGTGCTGGTCGTCGCCACGAGGGCGGCGGAGCAGGCGCCGTAGTTATCGGGGGGCGTGTAGTTCGGGTCGGAGGTGCCCATTTCCACGCGCAGGTTCTGCGTGAAGGTGCTGGAACCCGCCCGGCCCTTCTTGGTGATGATCTGGATCACGCCCGCGGAGGCGTCGGCGCCGTACAGCGTGGCGGCGGCCGGGCCCTTCACGACTTCGATGCTCTCGATTTCTTCCGGGTTCAGGTCGTTCAGGCGGTCAAACGCCTGACCGGACTGACCAGAGCCGATGAAGCCTTCGTTCACGCGCACGCCGTCGATGAAGACGAGCGGCTGGTTCGACAGGTTGATCGAGGAGGCGCCGCGGATGCGGATCTGCGTGGCGGTACCGGCGGTGCCGGACTGCGCGCTGAGCGCAACACCCGGAACGCGGGACTGCAGCAGGTTCGCAACGCTGGTGACCGGCGCGTCCTTGATGATGTCGGCGGCCGATACCGAGGCGACGAGGGCGGCCTGCGCCTTTCGCTCCTGGTTACCGGCGGTACCCGTCACAACGACTTCGGACAGGTTGATGACCGACTGCGTCATGCCAATGTTCAACGTGGCCGTCTGGCCCGACGCGACTCGCACGGAGTCACGGGCGGCCTTGTAGCCGATGCGGAACACAGAGACGGCCGTGAGGCCCGGCTTGACGTTGGTGAGGCGGTAATCGCCTTCCCGATTCGTCTGCGCTTCAAACGTGGTGCCGGAAATGACAACCCGGGCATCCGCGATAGGGAGCTTGGTGGCGGCATCGGTGACCTTGCCGGTGATCGTCCCCGTCTGTGCAAAGAGCGCACGGGACGGGATCGCGACCAGCAGGATCGCTCCGAGAACCGCCAAGCGACGAAGCATCGCTCGGTGGAACATCAGATCTCCTTCGGTGGGATAAGAGGGGACACAGCCACGGGTCATCAACCCGTGCTTCACGAGTGAACCATTGTGGCAACGGTTCGGTCACACCCCGGGTTCCTCCCAAAGGTGACCTGTTCGTGACCGGGGGAATTTCTATAGGTGTCGTCGGGAATGGCACCCCGGAAGAAATACGGATGTTGAAGAATGTCGAAATCGATTTCGGTCAAAATGACCGAATTGGTTGGCGCCACATGGACAAGACGACGGGCCCGCCCCCGATACCGGTGACGGGCCCGTCGTTTGGTGCGGGGCGGCGGCGTTACTTCCCGGCCGGCCCCTTGGCCGCGGGGGGCATCCCCGCCGGTTCCTTCCCGGTCGCAGCGAGGTCGTTCCAGTTCATCAGGGCATTGAAGCCCAGGATGAACGTCCCCTGCGTCTGCCAGCGCCAGAACGGCCGGATGGTGAACATCACCACGTGCCCCTTCCCGATGGGGCTGTCGATGACGTTCGGGCGGTTCGACAGGTTGCCGCCCCCTTCGAGGACGCCCGACAGGAGCATGTCGCGCGGGCTCGCGGGCCAGGACATCACGACGCGCGGCTTCATGTCGTCAAGCGTGCGCGACGCCGGCGCCGCGGCCCCACCGCCGCCCCGTCCGCCGAAGCCGTCAAAAGCGGGGGCCGCACTGCTGCTCACGGTCCACCGCTGCATGGGATCCCACACCGCATGCTCCACCCACGTCGCCATCGGCGTCGTGTTCTGGTAGACGCCGGGCTGTCCACCAAAGCCACCCGGCGGGCCGGCGGGCATCCCGTTCCCCGCCAGCGCCGCGGCACTCCCCGGACGGAGCGTATTCACGGCCCCCTGCGGCGCGGCGTTCGGCGTGGCCGGCACCCCGGCATCCAGCAGCGTCCCGCCGCTGAAGTACACGGGGAGCTGGTTCACCGTGAAGCCGTAGGCGATCGGGCTGGTCAGATCATTGATCACCCCGCGCAGAATGGTGCCCCGGTTCACGAGCCCCGGTGCCGCCACCGGGCGGAGCCCCGGCGTGAGGTTGTACGTCGGGAAGATCGCCGACGTCCCCCCTTCGGTGATGAGCGTGCCCCCCTGCTGCACAAACTCATACAGCTGCTTGAGCCCGTCTTCGCCGAGCCCGCCGCGGGTGTCCGCCGTGGAGTCGGGGTAGCCCAGCGCCGGGTACTCGGCCGTGCGCTGGTATGGAATGGGCTTGCCGTCGGTCGGGGCTGCGGCGCCCACCGCCCCACCATGCGGCCAGAAGATCACGTCATACTTCGAGCGGAGCGCCCCCATCTTCCGGACGGCGTTTTCGCCGAAGTACTGGTACGGGATCTTGTAGTAGTCGAGCGCCGCGCGGACCCACCCTTCGTCCTGCGTATTGCTCCAGGAGTGGATGTATCCCACCCGCGGGATGTCGAGATCATGCGTCCGCACGGCTGGGGCGGCGTCCACGGCCCAGGCCGACAAGCCGAGTTCCTTGAGGACCGGTTCCAGCTGCGCCTTGTTGGCCTTGGCAATAATAAAGGCGCCGGCACCGAACTTGTGCCCCGCGGCTTCGAAGGGCGCTTCGGCGGCGGCCATCTTCGTGCTGGCGAGGCGATAGCGGAGCGCCACCAGGTTGTTGTCGCCGCTGTGCTCGACGATCACCGTAGTGCCCGTCCCGTTGATGCCACCGGCCGCCGTGACATGGCCCTTTACTGGCGTCATCGCGGCGGTGAGGAGCGTGGGGTCCTTGACCTCGTACAGCACCAGATTGCGCATCATCTGGTAGGTCCACCCCGTGTCATCGTACGGCGACGGGTTGGTGGTCGGGTAGTTCTGGATCGAGAAATAAATGTCAGCCACCGTGCGGAAGGGCTGATCGCCGCGCACGATCCAATCGCCCTGCTTCACGTCGACGGTGCCGAACTTCATGTCGCGATCGGCGACATGGAATTCGAGCCCTTGATCGATCAGCTCATTGACTGCTTCGGCCGCGTTGGCCTTGGCGCGCTGGCTGGCCGGGATCACCCACCCCTTGATGGGGCCAAGGACGCCTTTTTTGATCGCGTTCTTGTTCTTGATCCAGTAGTTCTCGAGGAAGCGCTCCCGTTCGCGTCCCGTGTTCCAGAGGGCGTAGAGGACGGCCGATTCCTGGATGTTGGTGTTGGCGCGCGAGCCCCACTTGATGTCGTTAGGGGTCGGGTTTGGGCGGAACCACTCGCGGCTCTGGTTGTAGTTGGTGCCGCCGAGGATGCGCGTGAGGGCGGTGTCGGCCTGCGCCGCTTGGGCGGCAGCGCCAGCGGCTCCAGCACCCCGACCACCACGGCCACCGGTCGGCGCGGCATTGGCCGCTGGCGCGTTTGCCGCCGGCACAGCGGCCGCTGGCGCTGCGGCCGCGAGCGGGCCGACGGCGCCGCCACGACCGCCACCGGCGACGGTGCCATCGCACCCTTGGCCGTAGCTCTGCACTTCATAGAAGCGCCCCACGCCGTTGTGCGCGTGGACGAGGAAGAACATGTAGTTCGGGACCCAGCCGTCGTAGAAGCCGTAGGTCCACACCCCAGGGACCCCCTGCTTGGTCATCTCCATGACGTCATTCTCGGCCATCATCCACCATTCATTGATGGTGATCGGGTCGAGCTGTTCGTTGTACGGCCCGGTGCCGGTGGAGACGTAGAGCAGCGTCTGCGCTTCGTGCAGATCGTGCAGGATGGTGGGACGCCAGTCGTAGGTGACGTCGCGCAGATTCTGCGTGAGCTTGAGGTACTGCCCCATGCCGTCGCGGTTGTTGTCGTGCGCGACGTACTTGCCCCAGTACGGGGTGGGGAGATTCTGGCCGGTGCGCACGCGGTAGCAGGCACCGTCGACGATCTTCTCGCGGCCGTCGACTTCGATGACCGGGGTGATCATGGTGATGACGTTCTTCCGGATCCCGGCGATCATCGGCGATTCATCGACGACGAGCCGGTACGCCAGCTCCATCAGCATCTCGGGGCCACCGGTTTCGGTGGAGTGGATGCCGCTGGTGAGGTAGTAAATGGGCTTGGCGAGGCCGAAGAGCTGCTTGGCGCGCGCTTCGGGGGTTTTCCGCGGATCGGCCAGTTCGGCGAGGTAGCCCTTGTACTGGTCGAGGTTCTTGATGGTCTCTTCGTCGGAGACGACGAGCACCACCATGTCGCGCCCTTCTTCCGTTTTGCCGATCGTCCAGAACTTGGCGCGCGTGGGCGCGGCCTCGGCGACGGCCTTAAGGTAGCGGTGGATGTCCGACGCGTGCGTCAGGTAGCCCGGGGTGCCGACAATGCGGTTGATGCCGGGGAACTTGAGGGTGGTGGGCACCTTGTCGGAGGCGGGCATGTAGTCCACGAGATTCGTGGTGATGCGCGGGTCCGTGAGGTGCTGCTTGATGAGGCGGGTGTATTCCTCGTCGATTTTCTGGGGGGCCGCCTGCGCGCTGAGGGCTGGGGCGACGCGCATGGCGAGGGCCATGGCGGTGCCGGCGCTGAGGGCTGCGGTCCAGAGAATGCGACGCAGGGGGGCGCGTCGGTGGGACATCCGGTCTCCTGCTGGGTAGAGATGAGCGTGGCGGCGGGATCCCGGACATGGGGGCGCCGCCATCTCAATACTACGCAGCAGGGGGGGAAAGCGTGGGGGCGGGGGGGGGTTCGGCCCAGCGTTTTCTGTCCTTCGGCGAATGTTCTCAGTAAGAGGTCACGGTACCGAGAACCACCGCCGGACCACCTCAGCGGACAGTTTGTTGGCCATGCCCCAACCTGCGCGATAGTTGGGATCCTGAAGCGTGTTGGGTTGGAAATGCCGGGGTTGGATATCCCACAGGGAGACGCCGCGCAGCCACGACTGCTTTGCGACGTTCAGTGCGGTGAGGTAGGCGTCTAAACCGCGAACCTGCAGATCCTCGTTGAATCCACTGTTGAAGTAATCGTTCACTCCCCACAGTGCGCCGTTGGCGCTTTGGTAGCCTCCCTCCATCGCCATAATCGGCTTGCCAACCCGTGCTGACACCCTCCGCAGGTAGCCAATCGCATCCTTTTCTTGGACTGCCGAATTGTTCCGAAAAAGTTGGATGAGCGTTTCGAGGCTCGCATTATCATCGGTGGTCAGCCGCACATACAGTGACGTCGAGATGAAGTCGAGCAGATCCCAAAAGACGACGTCGTCCAAGTCTTTGGCGCCCGGATACTGCGCAAACATGGCATCATAGGTTAACTGACCACTGAATCGGGCCCGAACAGCGGCAATGAGCGTGCTCCATCGCGAGCGCTCGCGCCAGTCAAAAATGTCCATTTCGGTTCCGATCACGAGCACATCGACTGAGCTCATCGGCAAGCGATTCATCATATCCATCAGGTAGGCTTGCCACCCCGGAAAGAAATTCCCCGCGATGAACTTCGTGGTATCCGTGTTGAAGAGTGCACGGTTCTGCCCGCAGCAGGTGGTGCTGATGGCATGCGGCTTCAGGGCGACGAGAAATCCCATTGCCTTTGCCCGGGCAATCACTTGCTGAATGTTTATCCATGCTTCATGAGAGGGCCCACCCGCAAGTGCCATCGTTCCGTCATCATTAAACTCGACCATCCAATCCAGAACGATCAGATTTGCGCCCCTGCTCTTCGCGAATTGAAGCGCGGCCTCGTTATCGCTGCTTGACGCCCAATAATTCGAACCAAAGGAACTGAAGTTGAAACCCCGCCACTGGAATGACGATGGTGTCGGACGCTGAACAGTGATTGCCGCTTCACTGCTTGTCACACTGCCGTGGTTGTTGCTGACCACCACGCTGTACCGCCCAGCGCTGGTCGTTAGGGACGCGGACTCTATGCGATAGCTGGGCCCTGTGGCCCCGCTAATATTCGTTCCATTCAGGCGCCATTGATAAGTGGCGGCCGGCCGGGCATCCGCAGCGGCCGCTATGCTTATCGAGTCCCATTCGCTGACCGTCCGACTGATGGGCTGGATCGTGATCTGTGGTGCCCAATTCACCGTCAGTGTTGCGGCCGTGCTCAGTGTTGTCCCCACATCATTGCGGACGGCGACGGTGAAAATGGCGTTCGTATCACTCTTGGCAACTTGAGTGATCGTGAGCGTGCTATTCGTGGCTCCCGCCACGTCAACACCATTCCGCTTCCATTGATAGGTGAAGGGTGCGGTACCACTGACCGAAACGCTCAGGGTGACGGCTGCACCAAGGAGTACCGATTGGCTGGCTGGCTGCGTGGTGATGGCAGGAGCCACGGGGGCGGGATTCACTTGAACATTGACCGACCCAGATGCCGCTCCAGCACTCGCCGTGATAATGGAACTGCCCGGAGTGACCGCCGTAACGAGACCCGTCGACGAAACGGTGGCGACATTCGGTGTGGCCGAACTCCAACTGAAGGTGGCCGAGGGGATCTCGGCGCCGCCGGCGGTGAGCGCCTTGGCGGACAGCTGCACCGTGCCACCGGGAAGCAGTGGAGTGGTGCTGGCCGCCGTTACCGCGACCGTCGCCACGACAGGCGACTGCGGTTGGGGGGGCGTGCCTACGCTGTCGTTTCCACCACCGCAGGCCGCAAGGGACAGGAGAGCGACCAGTGGACGAACGACGGTATGCAGGATTGAGCGCATGTCACGAACCGGGTCTATGGTGAGCTTGGGTATGTGCCAAGGCGAGCCTGACAATTTTGGCAAAACTTGCGACGGGCTATCAACTGCGTCTGTCATGGAGAGTCAACTCGCTAGCCTCGCCAGCCCCTTCCTACGGCTTCATTGCCCCAACCCGACCAAGTCCGGCACGGGCTGAGTCGGCCACCGCGCGGACGTCGGCATCGGGGTGGTCATACAGCTCTAGCACCTGTGAATACAGTCGGCGTGCTTCCGGGATATCGCCCCGGCGCTCGGCGATCCGACCCCGGTGCCATAAGCTGGGGACAAAATAGATGTAGTCCAGCCGAGCGCTCTGGTGGATGGAACGGAAGGCCATGTCAGCCTCTTGGTCACTGCGCTGCTCCTCCAGGGACACAGCCCGCCACCACCGTTCCCGGGTCCGCGAGAAGTAGGTGGAGCGTCCGGCAAACTGATACGGAACCACCGGCACGAAGTCGTCAAGCTCGCGCAACGCCGCATCGCGAGTGGTTGCGCTCACACCATGATCTCGCGCCCAGCTCACCCGTAGCCCACGCTGCAGATCGGAGCAGAGCGTTTGCACCCGGGGAATCCAGGCGCGATCACAGATCAGCCGCCCAGGGGCGGTCGCCTCAGGTCCGGCCAGCAGCGCCAAGTGGTAGGCCGAGATCAGCGGGCTCGCTGGAATGTCGACCGCCAATTCCAGGCTGAGTGGGACGGCGCTCGCGACGCCGGTGCGCAACATCGTGATCTGCCGCGCGATGGAATCGCGGACGACACGGTCGACGGTCATCCACGGCAACGTCGCGAAATTCGCGCGGGTCCACGCGGTCGAGATGGGGTCGAGTGGGGCCGCCTGTGCCAGCCATCCGGCAGCCTCACTCGTGCGACCGCGGGCCACGGCGAGGTGCGCTAGCGCGAGGAAACCCTGCGCCCGGATCGCCTGTGGTCGACCGGGGGGCGTCAGCTTTCGGGCAATCCCCTCCGCCGCCGCGGGATTTTCAAGCATGCCGGCAACCATGGCATGCAGGTAGAAGAGTGAATACTCTGGCAGGGAATCCAAGAGTGGCTGGATCGCCGCGACCGTGCGCGCTGAACGCGCACCGTAAGCCATGAAGACGCGGGATTCGCCGGCGACCGGTCCGGACGCGCGCAGGAGCTCGAGCCGACGTTGCAGCGCGGCCAGTCCCTCGGCATTTCCCGCACGGGCCTCGAGCCGAACGGCGTGGACGATCGCTTCAAAGTTGGCCGAGTCGATCGCGATGACGGCACGCCAGGCGTCGGTCGCATTCTCCATCGGTCGCCCGAGCAGCGGACCGGCGTGATACAGCACCTCGGCGAGTTGGAACCAAACATCCTGGTCCAACCGGCTGCGGCTGGCGAGATCGCGGAAATGCTGTTCGGCAAACGCGGAGTTACCGGAGCGCCACTGGGCATAGCCGTTGTACAACAGGCGGTCCCGTTCCGACAGGCGATCGGGGTGTTGAAGTGCCCGAGCGACCGCGCTGTCCGCGTCCTGGGTGCGCTGCGTGTATTCCGCGGCGATCGCTCGACGGTACCACGCGGACGAGAATTCGGGATCGAGCGTGGTCGCGTCGTGAAACGCATCCCACGCGGCGGCGAAATCCCCATGGCGTAGCTGCAATTCGCCGTCTAAATGCCGGCGCAGCGCTTTCGGATCCCGGGTGGTCTGCACGGGACCATCCCGGAGGCTCTGGCCAAGCTCCGGATACAGCTCGGACAACACGGCGCAGGCCAATTCATCGGTGAGCGTTAAGAGCGAGTCACGCTTGGCCCGTCTCGTGATGACGATTCCCGCGCTGGGGAGGGCCAGATCCACGCGGACATCACCGGCGGTCGCGATGACCGTCCCACTGATGCGCTCAATCGCCGATCCTGCCCCAAGGGCGAGGGTGTCACTTCCCGTACCGACATGCACCGTCCGTCCATTCACCCCTTGCAGGGAAGCCAGCAAGCCATCGGTCAGCATCGCCCGGACCTTGCCAGCCTCCACACTGTCACCGCGCACGGTCAGTGGCAGGAGGAGGACATCATGGCGGAGTGGCGGCTGGATCGCCGGTCCGGTGGCACGGCGCGTCCACCAGGCGCCGATACCCACGGCGAGCAAGGCGCTCGCCGCGACCGCGATCGTCCACCAGGGTGTCGGGCGGATCCCTCGCACCGCGGGCGCGGCCGAGGTCACAGGCGCCTCGTTGGCGTGGTTCCGCGGTGCGTCATGCACAGTGACATCATTCGGGACGATCGCGTCTGTCGCGTCCGACGCAGGGGACGCGGTCGGCAACGCGGCCGGCCGGCCCCGCAGCGCTTCGAGCCGACGCCGGACCTGGGGATCTGGATCGATTTCCAGATCGTCGCGCATCCGGCGCTCGTAGCTGTGTACCGCAGCGAGCGCCGCGCCTGGATTGCCACTCAGAATGGCGGCCTCCACCAATCCCATCACGGCGGGGGCATCGAATGGCAGGAGCTGGACCAATCGTTCATACCACCGACGGGACGCGGCATGATCCCCAGTGGCGGAGGCAGACCGCGCGGCCTCCCGTGCAGACTGACTCAACACCGCACTCACGCCATCGCGTACCTCATCGCACCAGCGCTCAAAGGCCGGGGCATTTCCCAGATGAAACCCGTTCAGGAACGGACCGCGATAATGCGCAAATGCCCCTTGCGGATCACCGGCGCGTAGCGCGTCGCGCAGCGCCAGCAGGTCGACGGGGAGGACGGCGGGCATGAGCGTCACATCGAGCGCTGTGGTGCGGACGGCGTCCTCGCCAAGCTCCCGCCGGATGACATACAACGCTTGCGTGAGGAGACGGCGCGCGCCTGACGTGTCCTGCTCGGGCCAGATCAGGCCAATGAGGCGATCCCGTGTGACGGCCGCGGGCCATGCCTCCGCCAAGACGGCGAGAATGGCCAACCGCCGGGGCTGCGACGCGCCCGCTGGGGGATCGCCGCCATCTGCGCGCCGTAATCCCGCGCCCCCGAGCAGCATCAGCTGACCGCTTGCACCTCGTTCCTCACTTTCCAGCAATGCGTCAGCCTCCACGATGCAAGGATGCTCGCGCCAGACATTGCGGCGCAACGCGCGGGTTTGACCCTCAATTCCACTGACCGGACCGCCAAGTATCCGCGGCCGTCACCACTCTGGCAAGCCTCCGCTACCGCATTGGCACGGCGTCCGGCGCGTTGGCGGTCACCCCACACGCCAGCGCGCCCGCGAGGCGGAGGCTCAGGCCAGCTCGATAAAGAAGCGGGTCGCCATCCCGTCGCCTGCCTCCAGCACCTCGCTGCGCACCCGGACCTGCACGTCATACTGGCGCGCGGAGCCGGTAATAAGGCCTTCGGACAGATGGCCCATGCGTCGTGGGCTTTGATACAGGATGACCATGCGCGCCGCGGATCGCTCCTCAACAATGAAGCGGGGCAACTCAGCGTCCGGATACAGCTTGAGCACTTCCACGTGAATGTGCTCTTCGATGCTGGCGAGAAAATCGAACAGATTGCCGGCGCGTTGAAAGAAGTCCGGGAAGTCCCGCGCGAATGTATCACTCAGGCGATCCCCGAAATCCCGCACCAAGTCGCCCACCGGGACCGCCGTGCGGTCGGCTAACGCGCCGCACAACGCCACCATCTCCCCATGGCTGTACGTGCCCACCGCCGTGTACGATCCCCCACTGGGGACCGCACTCGCTTCGATGATGTCGTCGACCATATCGTCACCGAACCGCTCGGCCACGAAGTCCATGAACTCGGTGAATACCATCCCTTTCATCGGTCGGCCTCCAGGCGCTGCAGTGGTAGAGGATGTACGGGCGCCCGCAACGCCTCGCGGACCCGGCTGGTGAGCGTGGCCGTCGTAAATGGCTTATCCAAGGGCGCGACCGCCTCGCTATGGACACGCGTGCGGACCTCCTCATCGTCGACGTACCCCGTCATGTACAGCACGCGTATGCCCGGGCGACGCTGCCGCAGGGTGTTCGCCAATTCGAGGCCATTCATCTGCGGCATGCGCACGTCCGTCAGTAGCAGATCGATCGGACCCGCATGGCCATCGGCAACCGACAGTGCGTGCAGGCCGTGCTCCGCTTCCAAGACGCGATAGCCGTGGCTTTCGAGCAATCGACAGACAAGCTTGCGCACCCCGGGCTCATCTTCCACAACCAGCACGAGTTCTTGGTCGCGCGCGTCCTTGGCCTCCGCGGGCGGCGCGGCCACGAATTGCGACACCACGGACGGCGACACCACGGACGGCGACACCACGGACGGCGACACCTTCGGCGGCGAGGCGATCACCATCGCCTCGCCGGGATCGACGGACGGCAGCAGAATCCGAAACGTGGTCCCCGCACCCACGACACTGTCGACGGTGATGTGGCCACCGCATTGCGTGACGATGCCGTACGCCGTGGCGAGACCGAGGCCGGTGCCCTGGCCGATGGCTTTGGTGGTGAAGAACGGCTCGAAGGCGCGGCTCATCACCTCCGGGGACATGCCACCACCGGTGTCCGCGACCTCGATGGCGACGTATCGGCCGGCGGGCAAATGATGTGTGGCGGTCTGCGTGTCGGTGAGATCGACCGCCGAGGTGCGAATGGCAAACGCACCACCACCCGGCATCGCATCGTGAGCGTTGGCGGCGAGGTTGAGCAGGAGTTGGTCAAAACCGCTCGGATCCATGCGTGCCAACCCTACATCAGGGTTGAGCTGCATCGTAAAGGTCACGCGCTCCGTCAGCAGGCGCTGCATCAGCGTGGTCGTCTGCCGGATCGCCTCGTTGACATCAAAGACGCGCACCTCCACCACAGAGCGGCGGCTAAACGCCAGCAACTTGCGCGTGAGATCGGCGCCGCGCCGCGCCGCGATGATGAGCTCGTCAATCATCGGGCGGTCGGGGTCGGTCTCACCCACATCGGCGAGCAGCAGTTCGCCGATGCCGGTAATGATGGTCAGCAGGTTGTTGAAATCATGCGCGACCCCGCCGGCGAGGAGCCCAACCGCTTCCATCTTCTGCGACTGCCGGAGCTGTTCCTCGACGGCGCGCGCGTCCGTGATGTCGACACCGGCCCGCACGAGAAAAGCGACGCCGCCGGCGTCGTTAAAGACAGGGGCGAGCAATCGGCGCAGCAGGCGCGGTCGCCCTGACGCGTTGAGCAGGGTCTCTTCGAATTCGATGCCGCGACGTTCCTGGACGACGCGCGCGATACGCGCAGTGCGCTCCAGAGCCAGCTCCGGAGGAATCGCACCCGCCGACGCCAACTCGGTATTGTCTTTCCCAATGACCCAGCGACGGAGGACCGGATCTGGTAGCTCTGCCGGGTTGGCGTACTGGTAAACCCCGGCCGGCGACAACACGGCCACTTGGGTCGGCAGCTGATCGAGGATCGTTTCGTAAAAGTTCTTGAGATGAATAATCTCGGCAGCCCGCTCTTCGACGCGTGACTCCAGCTCGCTGGCCAGCGTTTGCAACTCCTGATTCGCGACAAAGAGCTCGCGGGATCGGGACTCCAGCAACCGCTCCGCATCGTGCCGCGCGGTCTGTTCCCGCGCGAGGCGCCGCTCCAAGCGGGCGATCCGGTCGGTGAGGAGCAGACGCTGGAGCTGTGGGGCAACGTGATCCGCAAGCGTCTCGCAGCGGGCCAGATGGTGGTCGTCGAGAGACCCCGGGATCGCATGGACCACGGCAAGGACGCCGATGATGTCCGCGCCGATCCGGATCGGGACGGCGAGGACGGATCCACCCGTGGCGAGCGGGTCAGCGCCATCGTCGAGCGCGGGATGCCATTCCGCGCGCCCCGAGGCGCCAACGCGCCCAATCACCCCGACCCCGGCTGGTACGTCCACGCGCGGGGTGGTCCCTCGCGTGCTGGACGGTGGCTCGGCATGCGCCTTGTGGACGAACACGCCGCGCGCGGCATCGGCGAGATACACCAGGCTCTGCTCTGCCGGGACCTCCGTCAGCACGGACTGCGCGAGCGCTCCAAGCGCCGTCTCGAGCGTTGGTGGCTTTGGCGCGTTTGAGTTGGGCCACGCGACGGGCGGCAGATCAGCCATGGGAACGACCACGCCTTCTGGTCAAAGGTTCGGGGTGCGCCCAGTCTACGCGATCCCCACTCCGACGGGCATCAAACGGGCATAGCCTGCGGAATATAGTGCGAACACGTACCACCCGAGCACCTCGACGTCGTCTGATGACCGCTCACCGTTTTGCATCGGACGCGCTACCTTCCGCCTATGAAACGCCGCACCTTTCTCCTCGCAGGACTCGGCGCGGGTGGCGCGCTCGTCCTCGGCTGGGCGCTCCTCCCCCCTCGGCAGCGACTGATTGGTCGCGCCAAGCCGGGGCCCACCGACGGCACGATCCGGCTCAATGGCTGGGTGCTGATCGCCCCCGACGACACGGTCACGGTCGTGGTCCCGAAAGCCGAGATGGGACAGGGGATTCATACCGCCCTCGCCATGCTGCTCGCGGAGGAGCTGGGATGCGCCTGGGACAAGGTCCGCGTGACGCCCAGTCCGATCGATCAGATCTACGCGAATGTCTCCGTCCTGCGCGAAGGGATGCCGCTTCGCGACGATGAAACGCATGCGGTCGCGCGCAGCACCCGCTGGATCGCGGCGAAGACGGCCCGGGAATTTGGGCTCATGATGACGGGGGGGTCCTCAAGCGTGCGCGACTGCTGGGGGCCGCTCCGCGAAGCGGGCGCGTCGGCCCGCGCGTCGCTGGTGGCCGCCGCTGCGGCGCGCTTTGGTGTGGCACCGGACGCCTGCACGGTGAAGGACGGCGTGATCACGCATGGGGATCGGCGGCTTCGGTTCGGTGAAGTGGCGGCCGACGCGGTCGAGCACCGGCCGTCCCAGGTAACGCTCAAGGCGATGGCGGACTTCACGCTCCTCGGTCGGTCCACGCCGCGGCTGGATTCGGCCGACAAATCCCGTGGAGCGCCGCTCTATGCCTGTGATGTCCGCCCGCCGGGGATGCTCTACGCGGCGGTCGCGATGTGCCCGACGATCGGCGGCACGCCTCGGCGCTTCAACGAAGCGGCCGCGCGCGCACGCCCCGGCGTGAAAGCCGTGGTTTCGCTCACCGGGAGCGATTTCGGCGATCCGCCGGCGGTCGCCGTCGTCGCCGACAGCTGGTGGCATGCGAGACAGGGGGTCGCGGCGCTCGCGGTCGAATGGGAGACCGGGACGCACCAGACGATTGCCACCGAGGAGATCTTCCCGCGACTCCGTGCGGCAGCCGCCGGCGACGGCGGGGTCCCGATGCGCTGGCATGGCGATGCCGATGACGCCCTCGCGGCGTCTGCGCGCACGATGGAGGCGACGTACGAAGCGCCGTATCTCGCGCATGCCACGATGGAGCCAATGAACGCAACCGTGCGCGTGGATGCAGATCGGGCAGAGCTGTGGGTGGGCACGCAGGTGCCCGGGGTCGCGCGCGCGGCCGTCGCGCAGGCGACCGGTCTGTCAGCCGAGGCAGTCACGGTGCATCAGCTGCTGTTGGGCGGCGGCTTCGGGCGTCGCCTCGATGCCGACTATGTCGCGCAGGCGGCGGCAATCGCCAAGGCGGTGCCTGGCGTGCCCGTGCAGCTGCAGTGGACGCGCGAGGATGACATGCGGCACGACTTCTATCGCCCGGCGACGGTGTCGCGGTTGCGGGCCGGGCTGGATGCCGGCGGGAAGATCACGAGCTTCCTCGCGCATTCCGCAGGCGATCCACCCTTCAAGATGTACAGCCGGCGTATTGGCTTTCTGATGACGAGTGCGGGCCCTGATCGCACCACCGCTGAAGGGACGTGGGATCAACCCTACGAATTTCCTGCGTGGCATTCACGACACACGGAAGTACATGGGCGTGTGCCGGTGGGGTCGTGGCGATCGGTGGGCCATTCGCATCAGGGCTTTTTCGTGGAGAGCTTCGTCGACGAAATCGCGGCGGCGACCCACACCGATCCGGCGGCACTCCGGCAATCACTGCTCACGCAACATCCGCGCGCGCGCGCCGTGCTTGATCTCGCGATGGCGAAGAGCGGCTGGGGCACGCCACTCGGCGCTGCGCCAGACGGACGACCGATGGCGCGTGGCATTGCCTTGCATGCGTCGTTCGGGGCCACGGTTGCCGAGGTGGCTGAAGTGTCGGTCGCCAGCACTGGTGCGATTCGCGTCCATCGCGTGGTAGCCGCGGTGGATTGTGGGTTTGTCGTGAATCCCAACATCGTGATGCAGCAGGTCGAAAGCGCGATCATCTACGGTCTCTCGGCGGCGCTCCATGGCGAGATCACGGTGGCGCAGGGCGTCGTGCAGCAGGCCAACTTCGATCAGTATCGTCCCCTGCGGATCACCGAATGTCCCGTGATCGAGACGCATCTGGTGCCGAGTCTCGAGGAGCCGAGTGGGATTGGTGAACCGGGGCTGCCACCGATTGCGCCCGCGGTGGCGAATGCGGTCTATACGCTGACGGGTACGCGCCTGCGGACCTTGCCACTGCGGCTCCCGCCGATGGCCACGACTGGGCTTCCTGCAGGAGGCACGCACTGATGGCGACGGAATCGATGAGGGACGACAGCGCGCCGGCCCCGATCGTGCTGCAGGTGAATGGCCGAGATGTCTCGGTGGCGGTCGAGGGGGATACCCCGCTGCTCTTCGTGCTGCGCGATACCGTGGGGCTCACGGGCCCGAAGTACGGCTGCGGCATTGCGGCCTGCGGCGCGTGCACGGTGCATGTGGACGGGCGTCCGGTGCGGTCGTGTGTGTTGCCAGTCTCCACGCTGGCGGGGAAAGCCATCACGACGATTGAAGGGGCCTCGGGGCCGGCGGTGGCGGCGGTGCAGGCGGCGTGGACGGCGCTTGATGTACCGCAGTGCGGCTACTGTCAGTCGGGACAGGTGATGGCCGCAGCCGCGTTGCTGGCGACGACCCCCAACCCCACCGATGCCGACATCGATCGCGCGATGGCGGGGATTCTCTGTCGGTGCGGCACCTATCCGCGCATTCGGGCCGGGATCCATCAGGCCGCGGCCGCGTTGCAGGGGAAGGCACCCACATCGAGCGCTGCGCGCCCGTGACGGTGCGCTTCGGCGCCGATGCCCTGGTGGCATCGCCGTCGCTGCTGGGATCGACGCGTCGGGTAGGGCTGGTGACCAACGACGCCGCGCGCCTCGCACATGACCCGACGCAGCACACTCGGCGTGCGCTGCAGCTCGCGGGGGTGCCGCTGGTGCGGCTCTTCAGTCCGGAGCATGGGCTGGCCGCGACGGCAGCCGATGGTGCGGCGGTCGCCGATGGGATGGATGCGCTGACGGGATGTCCCGTGGTCTCGCTCTACGGCGAGCGATTGCGCCCCGAGGCGTCGTCGCTCGAGGATCTTTCATGTGTGCTGTTTGATGTCCCCGATGTGGGCGCACGGTTCTACACGTACACGTGGACGTTGTATCACATGCTGGCCGCCTGCGCCGATGCCGGCGTGCCGTTGGTGGTGCTCGACCGTCCGAATCCACTCGGTGGCGATGTTGGCATGGCCGAGGGGCCGCTGTTGGATCCGGTCTGTCGCTCGTTTGTGGGGGAGGATCGGATCCCCATCCGTCATCAGGCGACGCTGGGAGAGCTTGCCCGGTTGTGGCAGCGTGAACGATTCCCCGCGGCGATCCTCACGGTGATCCCCTGCACGGGGTGGTCGCGCACGATGCGCTGGCCGGAGACGGGGTGTCCGTGGATCCCCACCTCCCCCTCGATGCCGTCGTATGCCAGCGCGGTCTGGTATCCGGGGATCTGTCTCTTCGAGGGGACGAACCTCAGTGTGGGGCGGGGGACCGACGCGCCCTTTCAGCAGCTAGGGGCGCCCTGGCTTTCTGCGGACGCGGTCTGCGAGACGCTGGCCACGGTCCCGCTGGATGGTGTGACACTCGAGCCGATCACCTTCACGCCCACGCTGCCGCCGTACGACGGTGTGCGCTGCCACGGGATCCGGTTGCATGGCGATCCCGCGACCGTGCGTCCGGTCGCGGTGGCGTTGCAGCTGCTGACGGCGGTCCGTATCGCGCATCCCGCATCGTGGGCGTGGGCGCGCTATCCGACCGCTGCGAATCCGTCGGGGGAGGGACACCTGGACCGACTGGTGGGCCGCCAGGAGATCGCGCCAGCGATTCTGACAGCCTCAGGGCCGCTCGACCCGCACCAGATCGCCCAGTGGACAGCGGTTGGTGACTGGGGCGAGCGGCTCGCGGCGGTTGCGCTGTACGACGGGGTCAGCGACGCCGCTGCATGAGGAGCAGGGCGTTCCCGACGGCGCGTTCACCCGTGGGATCG
>JBEIUK010000112.1:0-9346 GCA_040374415.1 Gemmatimonadaceae bacterium
GGAGCGGACACGCGCCGGGGCCACGGCCACGGCGCGGGTCAGTGAACCCCCCCCGCCAATGATCCGGTACCCCCCCGCCGGCCGAGGAGCCCCCGGCCGCCACGCGACTAGAAGGTCATATCCAACGTCACGAAGAGCGCCCGGGCCGGGAGGACGAAGTATCGGATCTTCCCCGAGCTGCTCACCGATCCGCTGCCGAACTTCTGCGTGTCGCCGAGGTTGGCGCCGCGCACCGTCACGCCCAGACGTGACCAGGAGGCGCGGGCGGAGGCATCGACGACGAAATAATCAGGGAGCACGCGGTCGCTGCTGCTGGTGTTGTCGAGATAGGCGCGCGACTGATACCGCCCTTCGAGGGTGAAGAAGAGCGTAGTGCCATGCACCGCCGCTGGGGTGATCTCCAGCCGCTGCGTCGTCATGAGACGCGGCGTGAGCATCGGGTCGACGTTCCGCCGGACCACCGGCGTGCCACGGGACGAGTCGGTGAACTCGCGGATCCGGTTCATGCTCCAGGTGGCATGCCCGCTCAGCGCCACCAGCGGGGTGAGTGCCATCCGGCCTTCGAGTTCCACGCCGCGCCGGTAGCTCGCGCCGACATTGCGCCGCAGCACGGAGCCGGAGGCGGTCGGCGCGCCAATGCGCGCGATGTCATTCCGGAAATCCATGCTGTACACCGTGGCCTGCAACGACCGGTCCGCGCCCTTCCACCGCACGCCGGCTTCGAGGTCGCCCACCGATTCCGGCTTCACCCGTGAGAAGTCGCCGTAATCGGCCACGTTTCCGGCGTTGAGGTCGTCATCGCCCGCGAGCAGATCGCTCCGGGCCGGTTCGCGGGCGGTGCGGCCATAGGAGGCAAAGCCCTGCCAGTTCCCCGCCAGCTGGACCGTCGCCCCAATCTTCGGATTCAGGAACATCCAGCTGATGGAGCGCTCCGTGATGCCGGCGCGCGCATCGGGTTCGTAGCGGAACCGCGCCCAGCGCGCCTGCACGTCCGCAAACCAGCGCACACGCCCCTGCGTGATCGTCGTCTTGGCGAAGGCGCTCGCATCCTGCTTGTGCCCCGTGTTGTCATACATGGAGACAGGGTCGGGCTGATAGTAGCCGCGGTGATCGCGCGCATACTGGTTCGCATTGATCCCGGCCTGCCACTGCATGGCGCCCACTTCACGGGTGACGGCGCTCGTAACACCCACCCACGCGTGCTGCAGGTTGAAGCGGTAGCGGTCCGCGCCTTCGAAGTAGTCGTAGTTGCCGCTTGCCGACTGCCGATAGACCGTGGTGTTCACCGTGGTCGCGTCGTCGTAGGCATGCGACACCGAAAGCGCCAGCAGCTGTTGGCCGAACTTGTCCCGTTCATCAGGCGCCAACGGATTGTAGCGGCGATTCTGCTGCAACTGTGCCAGCGTGGCACCCACATAGCTGAGGGTGTCGGCGAGGAGTCCCACCAGTGCCGTGGCCTTCACCGTCGTGCGGTCACCAAACCAGCCAGCGCCCACGAAGGCCGAGCGTCCTTCCACACCGCTGTGATCACGGTAGCCGTTCGTCCGCAGCGCACCGACGCGGCCGTATGCCGCAAAGCGACTGGCGGTGAGGCCGGTGCGGAACGAGGCACTGACGCGCTGTGAGCCGAAGGAGCCCATCTGGATCTCGGCGTCACCACCGGCTGTGCCGTAGGCCACCGGCGTGGTTTCGAAATTCACGGAGCCAGCATACGAGGCCGTGCCGGCCGTGCTGGTCCCGACGCCGCGCTGCACCTGCACCGACTGCATCCCGGCCATCAGGTCGCCAAAGTTCGCGAAGTAGAGCACCTGATCTTCAGGGTCATTCATGGGAATGCCGTCGATCGTGATGTTGATGCGCGTCTGATCCATGCCACGGAGGCGCAGGTAGCTGTAGCCCCAGTTCGTCCCGGTTTCCGTGTGTGCCATAATGGAGGGCGCCGCGCCCTGCAGCAGCAGCGGGACATCCTGGCCGAAGTGGCGCTGCCGGATCGTCGTGCGGGACAACGTGGTCTGCGCAATCGGGGCGAGATCCCCCGCCCGAATGGCGGAGACGAGCACGCGCTCAATGGCGCGTCCGCTATCGGAACGGGCCGCCAGATCGCGCTTCACTGAATCGCGCACGACCGAATCGCGCACGACCGAATCGCGACGGGTGGTCGGGCGCGTGGTGGGGCGCTGCCCATGCGCGGCCGGCACGACGGTGAGTGACAGGAGGGCCGAGAGGGCCAGGAACGACGGGGGCATACGCCGCCGCGGCGCGCGCCCTGGGCGCGCGATGGTGCTATACAGCATCGGTGGACTCCCTACGCCGGTATTAGCCGGATCAGGTTCAGCGGGTTTCTCTCAGCCTGCGCGCGACAGTGCGGCAGGCACCCCGGTCTTGAGCGGGCAATGTATTCAGGGGCGCGCGTTCGGCGCTACCTTCCCCGGTATGGATCTGGACCTCTTCGGCCTCTGCCCGTGGCTCACGGCGCATGGCACGTCATGCGCGGAGCTGTTTGGCTTCATCACCGGCGTCCTCAATGTCTGGCTCGTCACCCGCGAGCACATCCTGAGTTGGCCGCTCGGCGTCCTCAATGCCGGCTTCTATCTCGTCGTGTTCTTCCGCACCGGCCTCTACTCGGATACCGGGCTGCAGGTGGTGTATCTGGTGCTCTCGCTCTACGGCTGGTGGCACTGGTCGCGTGGCACCGCGTCGGAGGCGCCCGTGTTGGTGACACGCACGCCGCGGCGCCTCTGGTTGGTGCTCACCGCGACCGGGGTCGCCACTTGGTTCGCACTCGCCACGATCACCGCCAAGCTCCCCGGCGCGGCGATGCCGCGACTCGATGCGGCGCTGGTGGCGACGAGCCTCATCGCGCAGTGGATGATGACACGGAAGCTGCGCGAGAACTGGATCCTCTGGATCGCCGTCGACGTGGTATACATTGGGCTCTTCATCACGCGCGGCCTGCCACTGACGGCCGTGCTCTACGCCGTCTTTCTCGGCCTCGCCATTCTTGGTCTCGTGCAATGGACGCGATCCGCCAATCGCACAGCGCTGACGCCGCCCCCCGCATCACCCGCGTCGTCCTGACCGGATCGGAGTCCGTCGGCAAGACCACGCTCGCCGAAGCGCTGGGGGCCCATTACGGCGTGGTTGTGGTGCCGGAGTTCGTGCGCAGTTACGCGCTCGAGAAGGGGGCGCCCTTGGGCTTTGGTGATCATGGCCCGATTGCCCGCGGCCAGATGGCGCTCGAAGATGCCGGGATGGCGTTGGCGCAGGAGCGGGGTGACACCCTGCTGCTCTGTGATACCGATCTGGTGAGCACGGTGGCGTATTGCCAGCACTATTTCGGCCGGTGTCCGGAGTTTCTTGAAACACTGGCAGCGGAACGCCGAGCCGATCTGTATCTATTGCTCGAGCCGGATGTGCCTTGGGTGGCCGACGGGGTGCGGGATCGGGGCGACCGGCGTGAGGAGGTTCAGACGGGGTTCCGGGAGCTCCTGTCCCGTATGGAGGCGAAGGTCGCTACTATTCGAGGCAATTGGACCATGCGCCACGAGCGCGCCATTGCGGCCATTGATGCGCTGCTCCCGTCGCGTGGGCCCCACACCAGTCCTTCCCCATCACCTGAGCCTTCCGATCATGGCTAATACGCCGCAGTCGTTTGAGAATCATGCGCAGATGACCCCGATGTACCATTACTTCACCACCCCTATGGGGCTGATCTTCTTGATCTGGTCGGTGGTGCGACTGGTAAAGAACCCGGGGGCAGACACGCTGTACATGCTGGTGGGTGCCCTCACCTTCTTCGGGCTCATTGCCGTCTCGCGCACCGGGCCGCTCAAGGTGCAGGATCGCGTCATTCGTCTCGAAGAGCGTTTGCGCCTCGCGCGCATCCTTCCCGCCGATCTGCAGGGGCGCATTGAGGAGATCTCGCCGCGCCATCTGATCGCGCTCCGCTTTGCGTCGGATGCGGAAGTGACGGAGCTCGTGCGCACGGTGCTGGCGAATCCAGCGATCACGTCGAAGGCGATCAAGCAGCAGGTGAAGCACTGGCGCGCGGACACCTTCCGCGTCTGAGTTACCGCGTCGTCGCGTCCCCGCGCTGGCTGCCGGTTCCCGGTGACCGGCGCGGGTGCGCGACGAACAGCCCGACGCGAATCCCACCGTTCGAAGTGGCGAGCACGCGTTCCGCCGTCATCCGCGCCGGTGCCAGCATGCGCAGCTCCGGCACCAGTGCCCCCAGTGACCAGCCCCCGCCGGCTCGCACCACCTCACCCAGCCGGCTGAAGAGGCTCCGCAGGTCTGCGCCATCACTCACGCGTAGCCCATAGGGCGGATTGCACAGGACCATCCCACGCGGGGCGATCGCGGCGAGGTCTACATCTGAGAGCGATTGCTGGAGGATCGTCACATCGGCCAGCACCCCCGCGCGTTCGGCATTCGCTCGCGCCGCCTCACAGGCTCCAGCGTCGCGATCACTCAAGACGATTGGCGCGAACAACGGTTCGCGACGAATCGCCGCGCGCGCCGCATCCCGCTGGGCACGCACCATGGGAGAGGGCACGCGGGCCCACCGTTCCATCGCGAAGGGGCGATCCAGCCCCGGGGCGATCCCGCGGGCCCGCAGCGCGGCCTCAATGCCGATGGTGCCCGAGCCGCAGAAGGGATCGACGAGCGCCTGTTCCGGCGTCCAGCCACTGGCGACGAGCAGCGCCGCCGCCAGCGTTTCGCGCAGGGGCGCCTTCGCGACGGCCTGTCGCCACCCCCGACGGTGCAGCAGCGCGCCGGAGCTGTCGGCGCTGATCGTGCACTGATCATGTTCAAAACGGACCACGATCAGCTGCACCGCCTCGTCGCCCCCCTCGTCGTCATCGCCCTCTCCGACGCCCTTCGCGCCCTGCTGGATCACCGCCGAGGGCACCGCCTTCAGCACCGCGCGCGCCAACCGTTCGGCGACCGCGTCGGAGTGATAGAGGCGGGACTTCCGACAGGTGACGCGAAAGCGGACGGTCGATCCGGGCGCGACGACCGTGGCCCACGGGATGCGTGCCCCCTGCTTTTCGAGTGTGGCGAAGTCGCGGGCCACAAAGGTGCCCAGTCGGACCAGCACCCGGGAGGCGAGCCGAGACCAGAGATTGACCTGGAGCACGCTGTCGAGTGAACCCGACCACGCGACGCCAGCGTCGCTCACCTCGCTGGGCGCGATCCCCAGCGCGCGGAGTTCATCCGCCAACAGCGGGGCAAGCCCGGGCGCGGCAATCGCGAAGGCGTCGACTGGCGGATGGTTGTTGGTGGACACGAACGCGTCAGCGCGTCTTACGGATCGTGCGCATCAGCATCAGGACGGCGAACACGCTGGAATAGACCACCGGTTCGGTCACGTCTTTCTTGACCGACCAGAGAAAGTGGATGCATCCCAGAAAGGCGGCGGGATAGACCAGCCGATGCAACGCGCGCCAACGAGCCCCGCCCAACCGGCGGATCCAGCCCTTCGTGGAGGTGATGGCCAGCGGAAGCAGCAGGACAAACGTGGCCATCCCCACGGTGATCCACAGATGCTTGAGGATGTCCTCCCCGATGTCGTGCAGATCAAAGCCCTGATCAAGGCCCGTGTACACCAGCAGATGCGTCGTGGCATACCAGAACGCGGCGAGCCCGAAGAAGCGGCGTTCCGCGATGAGCCATCCCCATCGCGTCAGCGAGATCAGTGGCGTGATCGCCAGCGACAGCGCCAGGAAGCGCAGCGTCCACTGACCCGTTGCGTCCTCGAGCCGCTCGATCGGATTGGCGCCCAGATGGCCTTGCACGCCCCGCATCGTTAACCAGAGCACCGGGGCCAGCACCAGCACCCATCGCGTCGGTCGCAGCGCGCGGCGTACGACCGATTCCACGTCCGCCATCAGTAGTTCTTGCGCAGGTCCATGCCAGTGTAAAGCGAGGCCACCTGATCGGCGTAGCCGTTAAACGGGAGCGTCGGGATCTTGAGAATCGAGCCGATGCGCCGCTCCTTCGCCTGACTCCAGCGCGGATGATCGACAGCGGGATTCACATTGGCGTAGAACCCGTACTCGTTGCTGTTCGTTTCCGCCCACGTGGTCCGTGGCATCGTGTCGGTGAAGCGGATCTTGACGATCGCCTTGATCCCCTTGAAGCCATACTTCCAGGGGACCACGAGCTTCACCGGCGCCCCGTTCTGATTGGGGAGCGGCTTGCCGTACATGCCAGTGGCCAGCAGCGCGAGCGGATGCATCGCTTCGTCCATGCGCAGTCCTTCCCGGTACGGCCAGTTCAGAATCGGGCGAGCCTGTCCCGGCATCCGCTTCGGATCATACAGCGTCGTGAACTCGACGAACTTGGCGCTGGGGAGCGGCTCGCAGCGATTGATCACATCGCGCAGCGGGGTGCCCTGCCACGGAATGACCATCGACCACGCTTCCACGCAGCGGTGCCGGTAGACCTTGTCCTGCACCGGCAATCCGCGGAACAGGTCATCGATGCCCATCGTCCGCGGCTTCTTGACCATGCCGGCGATCTCAATCGTCCACGGTTTGGGGCGGAAGTCCTTGGCGAGCTCCACCGGCTCGTCCTTCCCGGTCCCGAACTCGTAGTAGTTGTTGTAGCTGGTCGCGTCCTCGTAGCTCGTGACCTTGTCGTCCTGTCGGGCGAGAGCCGCGCGCACCTCCGTCGGTGTCGCGGCCTTGAGCCAGGCCGGGGCAGCGGCGGCACCAAGGGCGAGCGCGCCCGCCGCCCCGATGAACCGGCGACGGTCATTGGCGATGGCCTCCGGGGTGATCTCGGAGGCAGAAAGGTCGTCTGGGCGGCGAATCAGCATGGGACGGGTGTCAGGGCAGGGGATGCGGTGTCTGGAGAATACACCGCAACGGGCTGAAGTGCCGCCGCGGGCTACTCGATGGTCTTCTGGAACCGGCGAACCGAGATGGCCAGTAGCAGGACGGCAAAGCCGGCCAGGACCAGCAACTCGTGCCACAGTGCCCCAATCCCCACCCCTTTCAGCAGGATCCCGCGGAGCACATCAAGAAACCATGTGAGCGGGAGCAGGGTTCCCAGCCATTGGGCCGGGAGCGGCATGGCCGCCCGCGGGAACATGTACCCCGAGAGGAGGATGTTGGGGAGAATGAAAAAGACACTCAGCTGCATCGCCTGGATCTGGCTGCGGGCCACCGTCGAAATGAACAGGCCGATCCCCAGGCTCGCGAAAATGAACACCAGGGCGATGGCGTAGAGCAGCAGCAGACTCCCGCGCAGGGGGACGGCAAAGACCAAGGCCCCCAGCATGAGGACCACCGTCATTTGGACGTATCCCACCAGCACAAAGGGCACCAGCTTCCCCAGCATCAGGCTGGTCTTCCCAACCGGCGTCACGATGAGCTGTTCAAGGGTGCCCCGCTCCCGCTCCCGGACGATGGCACTCGAGGTGATCACGGTCATCGTGAGGGTCAGCAAAATGCCCACGATCCCGGGGACGATGAACATCGCGCTCCGCTGCGCGGGGTTGTACCAGGGGCGAACGCGAATCTCGACGGGTGGGCGCACCGGCATCCGAACCGCGAGGAGCTGCGTGCTCCGCGCCTGTGCCGCCAGCTGGGCCCCGGACATCGCGGCCCCCGACGACTGCGGGTCGGCCGCATCAATTAGTAGCTGCGCGGTGGCCGTGGTCCCCCGGTGGATATGCCGCGCGTAGTCCGGTGGCACCACCAGCGCCACGCGCGCCGCCCCCCGCTCAATCCAGTCTTGCGCCTCCCCACGGCTCTGCACCGACGCCACCACGCGGAAGTTGTCGGTGTTCTGCAGCACCTGCACCAGCCGCCGACTTTCACTCGACCGCGATTCGTCGAGCACCACGGTAGGCAATTTCCGCACATCCGTCTGAATCGCGTAGCCGAAGAGCAACAGCTGCAGCGCCGGCAGCCCCGTCATCATGGCAAAGGTGAGACGGTCGCGACGCAACTGCACAAACTCCTTCCACAACATGGGCCAGATCGTCCACCGACGGACGCGCTCCCACCATGTGCGCGGCGCCGCCTCGGCCTCACCGTTCCCCTGCGCGACGGGGGCAAAACCGCCCAGACCGGCCGTGCTCATGGCAACGCCCCGGGCAGCGGGAGCGCGTGTCCGCCTTCATCGCGTTGCTGCAGCATGACGAAGACCTCCTCCACACTCGTCGTCCCGAATTGCGTCATGATCTCCTGCGCCGTGCCCAGCGCGATGAGATGCCCCCGGGACAAAAAGGCCAACCGCTGGCACCGCTCCGCTTCATCCATGTAATGCGTCGTGACCAGAATGGTCGTTCCCTGGGCCGCCATGGCGTAGATCGCCGCCCAGAAGGCGCGCCGCGCCGCTGGATCCACGCCAGCGGTGGGTTCGTCCAGAAAGACCAGATCGGGGTGATGCGCGGTGGCACAGGCGAGCGCGAGCCGCTGTTTCCAGCCGCCCGAGAGCGTCCCAGCCGCTTGATGCAGCCGTTCAGTGAGCCCCAGCTGATCGGCGTGGGCTGCGAGGCGTCTGGTCCGGTCTGGCCCCACCACGCCATACACCGAGGCGTAGAAGCGCAGATTCTCAGCGACCGTCAGTTCGTCGTAGAGGCCATACCGCTGCGACATGTAGCCAATCCGGCGCCGGACCTGTTCCGGGGCCTGCGTGATGTCCGCCCCGGCCACTTCGGCCGTGCCACTCGTGGGCTGGAGCAGCCCGCAGAGCATCCGGATCGTGGTCGTTTTGCCAGACCCGTTGGGGCCGAGCATCCCAAACACCTCCCCCCGCGCAATCGACAGCGTGAGGCCGTCGACCGCGACGAGTGGCCCAAAGGTCTTTCGGAGCGCCTCCGTCCGCACCACCCACGGGCCCGGGGTCGTCATCTCAGCGCGGCCCGGTGGCGTTGGTCGCGCGGGTGGGGGTGGTGGTGGGCAGCTGCACGGTTACCGGCACCCCGGGATGCAGCCGTCCCTCCGGATCGGTGAAGCCCAGCTTCACGGCGAAGAGGAGATCGGCCCGCTCCTGTTCCGTGAGCGCCACGCGCGGCGTGAATTCCGCCGTGCTCGCGATCGAGAGGATCCGGCCGTGCCACGCGGTCGTGTCCCCGTCGAGCCGCGCAACGAGGGTATCCCCCACGCGCAGCCGAGCCAGGACAAACTGGGAGACGAAAATGCGCGCCCACGGCCGCGTGGGCTGGCCGATCGTCACCGCGCTCTGCCCCGCGCCCAGAATTTCCCCCGGCTCGACGTTACGGCTGGTGACGAGCCCGTCCACCGGGGCCAGAAGCACGAGGTCGCGGGCGGTCGCGGCCACGCCGGCGGCGGCCGCCGCCGCCTGCCGGACATCGGCATTGGCGGCGGCC
>JBEIUK010000090.1:0-11050 GCA_040374415.1 Gemmatimonadaceae bacterium
CAGCGCTTGCTCTTGGAATATTTCGCCGAGAATCTGCTGGGCGATTATCTGGGGGGCTGCGCCGATAACAAGAACTACGGCGGCTCAGGCCGTATAAGCGGCTGGGGCTACGATGCGGTCGCCCCAGCCGCACCGGGTCACATGGTCTCGTCGCCCGCTTGGAGCTCGGCCATCGTTTGACTGCGCGCCCGCTCCACTCGATCCATCCGGCGCCGGAATTGCTGCGTCGCGTAGTCCACGAAGACACTGGGCTCGAGCCCAAAGGGCATGGCCTCCGCAGGATAGGCCGCAAAGGCTTCGCCGATGACGGCAACGGCCGGCGTCAGCAACGTGTTCATGCGCTCCGCAATCGCGTTCCAGGCCGCGTCGCCATGTTCGATCACGAGCCGCGAGAGCAGGAAGACGCCATAGGCCAGATGGCGGGATTCATCCTGCTTCAGATACGCCGCGACCTGCTGCATCCCCGGCATGATGCCGCGCTCCGTCAGGATGCGATGGAAGGCGTGATACCCCGTTTCCGCGAGCACCCCTTCCACGATCATGTTGTACGTCGCGGACGCCCGCGCCTGTGCGACCGGCGACCGATCGGTCCGCAACGCCTGTAGCGCCTGCGGCAACGCCTCCACAAAGATCGTCCGATACGAGGCCGTCTGATATGCCGTGAGGTCCTGCCCGGCCGCGCCGATCGCGTCCAGCCAGCGCCGCAACGCCTCGACGTGCTTGGCTTCCTCCCAGACAAACGAGGTCAGATAGAGCTGCTCCTCGAGCCGTCCCTCCTGACTGATCACGTCGAGCAACGGCAGGATATCAATCGTGACCGCCTCTTCTCCCGCTTGAAAGAGCGCCGCGAGTCGACGCAACAGATCCTGCTCATCGGGGGCCAACGTGGTCCAGTCGCGCGCATCCTGCGTGAAGTCGATATCCGCCGGGTTCCAAATGCCGAGGCGCTTGGCTTTGTCCCAGAGACGCATCGGGAAGCTGCCGAAGCGGAGGCCCGTGGCACTCACGCTCTGAAACGCCGCGCGGTCGCGTCCGGTTGATCCCGCGGGCTTCGTGTCTGCGACAGGCTCGGCCATCGCCACAGGTGCCGCCACCGCTGGTGCCGCTGGCGCCACGACCGTCACCGTCCGCGCGACCTCTACCAAGGCGTTCGCCGCCGCGACATGCGGTAAGAGGCCACCCAGCGATCCCTTCGCGAGCGCAATCTTGCCGCGCAGGATCGCCGTGGTTGGGGCCATCTCGCCAGAGAGCACTTGCAGCCAGACGGCCAGCGGGCCCCGCAGCACAAACCGCGCCTGCGCTCGATCCTCCGGCTCGGCGAGCCGAGCCACGCGGCAGCTCCCATGCCAGAGATCGAGAAAGACCGCCGTGTCCTGCGCCAGGCCGTGTGCCGGATCAGCGAGCACGTCCATCAGCACCGCGCCTTCCCACCGCGCCGCCGCCATGCGGTACGCATCGGAGGCGTTGAGGGCGTCACCCCAGCCCTGAGCCCATGCGGGCGTAAACAGAGTGTCCATGGCCACAATGTATGGGTCGCCATCGGTTGGCGCCCCCTTGGCGCCCCCTTGGCGCCCCCTTGCCGACCCCTGCGCCGCCCCCGTTGTTCAAGGTGCCCCCTGCTGGCGCCACTCCCTGCTGGCGCCATTCCCTGCGGCACGAACCGACCGATGAGCATGGACACGCTGTACCACCACACGGAGCATCACCCGCACCACGAAGAGCACTTCACCGGCAATGCCTCGGTGCGTGACGTCGTCATCGGCATGTCCGATGGGCTCACGGTGCCCTTTGCCCTCGCCGCTGGCATCTCCGGGGCCGTTGCCGCCACCGGCCTGGTGGTGACCGCGGGGCTCGCCGAGATCGCCGCTGGCTCCATCGCCATGGGGCTCGGGGGCTATCTCGCCGCGCGTAGCGAAGAAGAGCATTACCGCAGTGAACTCGCGCGCGAAGAGCGGGAGATCATCGAGAAGCCGGACGCGGAACGACGCGAGGTCCGGGAGATCCTTGAGCACTATGGCCTGACGCCCGAGGAAAGCGGGATCGTCATGGCGGGGCTCGAGCGGCGCCCCAATGCCTGGCGCGACTTCATGATGCGCTTCGAGCTGGGGCTCGAAGAACCAGACCCCAAGCGCGCACTCCGGAGCGCCGGGACCATTGCGGGCGCGTACATCGTGGGCGGCATGGTGCCCTTGGCCCCCTATATGCTCATCACCGACGATGCGTCCCGCGCGCTCTGGTGGTCGGTGGCGGTGACGGGGATCGCGCTGACCGCCTTTGGCTGGCTGAAGGGGCGCTTCACCGGCGTCTCACCGCTCAAGAGTGGCGTGCAGACGGTCACGACGGGGGGACTCGCGGCCGGCGCCGCCTTCTTGATCGCCCGTCTGATCGAACACGGGCGCTAGCCGCGCAGCGGTTCCTGAGACGTGGGCGTCTGCACGCACAACGGGCCGCCGGAGTGATCCGGCGGCCCGTCGGTGCAGCGAGGTGATTCGCAGCTTAGCCGCGGATCTTCACGACGTTCTCGGCCGCCGGACCCTTCTGGCCCTGCACGATGTCGAACTCGACGCGCTCGCCCTCGGCCAGGGTGCGGAAACCGCCGCCCTGGATCGCCGAGTGGTGCACGAAGCAATCCTTCGAGCCATCATCGGGCGTGATGAAGCCAAAACCCTTGGCATCGTTGAACCACTTCACCTTGCCGGTCGTACGCATGGCACTGCTCCTGTTGCTGTGTGTTCGGAGTCCGGCCCTGCCGTACGCACCGAGCACTCGTTGTTTCGCGGACTGAACCCCCGCGCTGGGCTGCCGACATCCATTCGACGTCGGCCCTTCACCCACCCCCGCCGGCCGCCCACGAAAAAGAGACCCGCAAAAAGCCAGGTCCCCGAGGTCGCCCGCCATCGCGTTTCCCGCACCGTGAGGCGCGTCCTGCATGGTTTGAGTGCTCGTAAACGGTAGTACGGACTATTGGCAGTGTCAACAGTTTTTTTTCGGGGGCAAACCGCCACGATGGCGGCAGAAACGGGCCAGTGGCAATAAACCCGAATGTTCACCGAAAGTCGCCACGCCGAAGGTCCCTTTACATCAGCTGCGCGGCGCTCCAACGTCCTCTTCTCACCCAGAATCGGAGCCCCGATGAAGGACGCGCAGCTCAAAGCCCTGCTCAAGAAGACCGCCGCCAAGGCCGCTCAACAGAAAAAGCCGGCCCGGGCTTCGTTTGATCCGACGCTGGATGCCACGCGCGGGGGTACGGAACCCGTCCAAGGCACCGAGGCGGAAGAGATCTTCAAAGAGATGAAGCGCCGCGAGTTTTGAGCATGTCGGCGCGACGCCTCTGCGGGGTCCTGCTCGGCGCCCTGCTTGCGAGTTTCGGCTGCCGGGACCAGCGCGTCGCGGTGGTCGGTGGTGACGGTGGTGACCAGCCTGGCGCCCCGATCGCGGCCTCCCGGTCAGGTCCGGGCACCCGCGATGGGCACTGGCAGGGGACCGACGCCCGCTCGACGTGGCACGCGATCCTGAGCGGCCCGCATGTGGTGCAGCTCGATGAAGTGGCACTCGCCACCGACAGCAGCCGCGCCATGCGGCAAATCCAACTCGACACCACCGGCCGACTCACCGCCGTCCGCGAGGAACGGCTGCTCGTGGTGCGCGGGCAGGCCGTGGTGCCGGATACGGTGCGCACCGTGATCGCGCTCGCTTGGCAGGGGGACAGCCTCGCGCAGCGCGACAAGCAGGTGAACGGCGCGGCGCGGCCCCTGCAGCCCTATGAGCTCGATAATCTCCGCCGCCATGTCGACGAACTCCTGGTCCTCGTCCGCACCGGCACCGGCACCGGCACCGGCACCGCGACGCCCTGAGACCGTGCGCTGGCCCGCGCGTCGCCGCGACAGGCAGCCCATTACCGGTCCATCACCGGCACTTACCAGCGCCGTAACCGCTTCGCCTGCGCCTGACTGTTGAGCGTCCAGTCGAACGTGCTTTCACGCAACGGCCCGCGCAGCTCCAGCAGGCGCTTTTGATCGGCCTCCGGCACATATGGCGCAATCGCCTGCAGGAAATCCGCGCGGGTCACACCAAAATCACGCCGCGCGCGCAGTAACACGGGACTGAGCCAGATGCTTCGCGCCTCCACGCGGTTCTGTGCGGGATTGTCACGCAAGAAGTGGCGCGCCTGATCCTCCAGCTGCTCAAGCAGCGCCGCGCCCGTGTACGCGTCGCTCCGCAATGGCGGGCATCCCATCGCGCCGCAGCTGAGGGCAAAGTGCACCCGGGGCTCCTCGAACTGCTCCCCAAGCACGGTGTGCTGGACCTCGTCGAGTGAGAGGCGTCGACCACCTGCCCGCACCAGCGGCACACTCCACGGCCCTTTCAGTCGCAGCAGCCCCAGCGTACGCGCGATATTGCGGATCGACGCGGTTTCCTGATGCTGCACGATCAATTGGATCGTGTACGCGTTGTACACATTGATCCAATACGCGACCTGGTCGTCTTCCGTGAGCGTTTCCGGGCGCGTGCGGTCCAGTTCGTCGAGATAGCGGGCAAAATCCGGCGACCGGGCGAACCCGTCATAATCCACGAAGCCGCGCACCACATAGTGCCGCAGCACCGCCGTGAACCGCGCATGGTCCATCGTGGCGGTGCCTGCGGAGACCACCGAGGGACGCCGCGTGGCGGTGGTAGCGGGCTGCGCCGCCACCGCGTGTCCACCCGTGACCAGCGCCACGAAGACCACACCCAGACACATCCGCCGGGAGGCATTAGATATCGGAGCGGTCCATGGCGCGACCGCCTCGGCGCGTGCTGCACACGCGGCCGCGCGTCCTGGTTCCCGTTTGCCGGTCATTGGTCTCATGGACTCTCTGTGGTGGCTGGGCATCTGGCGTCTCACTCACGCCGACCCGTCGCTGGATTTCGCACCGGGCGTCCGCATGGAATTCCTCCCCGAGGGGACCTTGCACTACCACGTGGACGTCGGCGGACAGGATCAGGTTATCGCCTTGTGCTATCGGGTGGAAGGCGAGTGGCTCCACACGGAGAATCCCGCCGCTCCGCATCGCACCAGTGTCCTCATGCGCCGCGGTGAAGGGGACGTGCTCTGCCTCGACTTCGGCAGCGCGCACGCGCTGCTCATCCGCGAACTGCCGCTCCCCTGATGGCCATGGATGATCCAATGCCCCCAATGACACCGACCGCGTCCCCCTGGCGCACGCGCTATCCCTCGCTCGCGTGGGTCGCGCCGTTTGCGGTCTTCATGCTCTGGCTGGCGCTCGCACCGTCGCTCGCACTCCCGCAGCCGTGGGAATCGCTCCTGCGGGTGAGTGTCCTCATCGCCACGCTGTGGATCACGTCGCGTGATATCCTGCGCACGCTCCGCGTCCGGCATCTTTTGGCCAGCACCCTGCTCGGGGTGGCCGTGGCCGCCCTCTGGGTCGCCCCCGATCAACTGGTCCCCGGCTGGCGCGCCCACTGGCTTTTCCAGAACCGCATCACGGGGCAGATCACCACCAGCATCAACCCGGCCGATCTCGCGAATCCGCTCGTGATGGGGCTCCGCGTCCTCCGCGCGATGATCCTCGTCCCCATTCTTGAAGAGCTCTTCTGGCGCGGCTTTCTGCCGCGGTGGCTCATCAATCCCGACTGGGAGCAGGTCCCCGCAGGTCGCTACACCACCTTTGCCTTCCTGGCCACCGCGCTGCTTTTCGCCGCCGAGCATGGCCCCTTCTGGGAAGTGGGGCTGCTCTGTGGCGTGATCTACAACTGGTGGTATTGGCGGACACAGTCGCTGGGGGACATCATCCTGGTGCACGCGGTCACGAACGCGGCGCTCTCAGGCTTTGTCGTGCTGACCGGGCAGTACGCCTACTGGATGTGACCCCGCGACGCCGGGGTGATCACCAGCGAGGATCACCCCGGTGGCCGTTTCGGGAGCGGCTGCAGCACATAATCGGCCGGCACGGCGAAGAGGGCCGCGCTGACGCGACGCTTCTCCACCGCCGTCACCTCCATCGCCACGGTGCCATCCGCGAGGGTCACCTTGAGCGGAAAGCCCTCCTCGGCGGCCAAGGCCTCCTGCCACCCGGCACTGCGCCCACCCATCATGCCGCCCATCGCGCCGCGCATGGCGGTGAGTGGGTTGAGATAGGGGCCCAGCGCCGTGCTCATGCAGGCATCGAGGCGCTGGGATCCCCCGCGCCCATCGGGGAGGGTGAGTCGGCGATGGGTGCAGGGATAGCCCGCGACGGTGTCGATGGCGCCACCGGGGCGACCACGCCCGGCGGCCGGCGGCGGCTCCGTGGCGGCAGACTTCGGCGACGGCAACGGGAGCTCCAGATACATCCGCTGCGCGTCCAGCAGCAGATATGCCTTCTGCTCAGCAGGTGACGCGATCATGGCCATCTCCCCCATCGGCGAGGCGACGGTCAGGCGCACCTTGCCGCCACGCGCCTGATACTGCACCTCCTGCGTGCGCGGTCCCTCACGCCCGGGGGCCACGAGCCGCATGGTGATCGTCCCCTCGAACGTTTGCGCCGCCACCGAAGGCTGGGGGGCCAACAGCCCCGCCAGTCCCATCACGAACCAGACTGATCGATTCACGCGATCCCGGTCTTGATGGCGCGCAACACCAGCTCACTGAAGCGGTCGATCTCGTCGAGCGTGCTGTAGATGTTGGGCGTCACGCGAATCCCCTGGAACTCCGGGTGGATGATGGGCGTCTGCACGACGCGATGCTGCCCCATCAGCCAGTTGCCCAGTTTGTCCGGCGCGATGCCATCGACGTTGAAGAAGCCAATGCCACCGCCCCACGGCGAATCGAGCGGTGTGAGCACCTTCACGCGCCCCTGCCCTTCCGCGAGGAGTCGCTTCGCCCACCGATCACGGAGGTAGGTGAGCCGCGCAAACTTGCGCCCGGATCCAATCGCGCGATGGAAGGCGAGGGCGCCGGCCACCGCATTGTGATTGGCGGCGGGGTGCGTGCCGATCTCCTCGTACTTCCGGATATCCCCCTCCTGCCCGACGTTCTGCGCCATCAGCGGCCAGATCTGCTTGATGCGCTCCTTCCGCACATACAGGAAGCCGGTGCCAATCGGGGCGAGCAGCCACTTGTGCAAGCTGGTCGCGTAGTAATCGACGCCCAGTTCATCGCGCGTGAAGGGGAACTGCGCAAAAGCATGCGCGCCGTCGACAAACACCTCAATGCCCTTCGCGCGCGCCATCGTCACGATCTCCTTCACCGGCAAAATCTGGCCCGTGAGGTTCGTGATGTGCGTGATCTCAATGACGCGGGTCCGCGGCGTGATCGCCGCCGCGAAGCGATCCACGATCACCTGCGGCGATGACGGGGGCACCGGGAACGAAATTTCCTTGAGGACGATCCCCTGCCGCTGCGCCCGCTGCTTCCAGCCGTTGATCATGCGGCCGTAGTTCTGATTGCTGACGATGACTTCATCGCCGGCCTTGAGATCAATCCCGCTGATGAGCGTCAGCAACCCTTCCGACGCGTTGCGGGTGATCGCCATCTCCTCCACGTCGCACCCGAACTCGCGCGCGAGCTCGCGGCGCACCACTTCAATGCGCGGCTCGAGATCGCGCCACATCTGGATCACGGGGAGCGTGTTCGAATAGCGCAGGTCGCGGACCATCTGCTCCATGACGTGCGCCGGGGCCGGCGAGCAGCCGCCATTGTTGAGATTGATCCAACTGCGATCCAAATCAAACGCCCGCTGGATCGGCTCCCAGAAGTCCTCGTCGGCCGCAAAGGCGGCGTCGGCAGCGGCCCCGCCCTGCCACGCTGGGGCATCAGCGGCCAGCAAGTCCACGCCACGGGATCGGGCGACGTCAGCCGCGTCGAGCAGGCGACGCATGGCCCCCGACGCAAAGGTCGGGGCGGTGACGGAGGAGAGGCCGGGGACGGCAGTGACCCCGGCGAGCGCGGAAACAAAGAGGCGGCGGTCCATATCAGAACATGCGCCCCCGCCGGCCGGGGCGGAAGAGATGACAGGGCATGGCGGGGACCGGGTCGGATCCGTATCCTCCCACCGTGCCTACCATTCCCCGTTCTCTCTGCCTGCGAGGGGCCCTGCTGGCCTCCTTGCTCTCTGCCACCGCGCTGGCGACGGGCTGCGTGCAGCCCACCACGCTGGTCCCCAGTGACGCCGCCACGGTCCTGGCGCATCGGACGATCGACGCGCCCAACCCGGGGGAGCCCGGGCCGCTCACCTGGACGCGGCTCTACTACGGCAGCGCCGGGAATGCGCGCCGCCCGGAGTTCCGAGACTCCGCGACCTATCGCACCCGCACCGTCGATGCGTCGCCCTACGCGAAGATGGATCCCGCGCTGGCGAAGTCGCGCAAGAAGTACTGGGGCTACGACAACACCGCCTTCCCGCTCAACGCCCGGGTGTGGCTCCCCACGGGCACTGGTCCCTTCCCCCTCGTGCTGGTGGTGCATGGCAACCACAGCATGGAGGAATACTCCGATCCCGGCTATCAGTGGCTTGGCGAATTCCTCGCCTCGCGCGGATTCATCCTCGCCTCGATCGACGAAAACTTCCTGAACGGCGCGCTGCGCGGTGAGAATGACGCCCGCGGCTGGATGCTGCTCAAGCATTTGGAAGTCTTCCGCGCGCTCAACGATTCGGCCGGCAAGCCGCTCTATCACAAGGTCGACCTGTCGCGGATCGCCCTCATGGGGCACTCGCGCGGCGGGGAAGCGGTCGCCGTCGCCGGCGCCTTCAATCGGCTGGCGTACTACCCGGATGACGCGAACCAGAAGTTCAACTTCAACTTCAACATCCGCGGGCTCGTCGCGATCGCGCCGGTCGATCAGCAATACACCCCCACCGATCGCCCCACGCCGGTCGCCGATTACAACTACCTCGTCATTCACGGCTCCCACGACGGCGATGTCTCCACCTTCCAGGGACTGATGCAGTACAACCGGCTGCGCTACACCGCACCGGGGCCGCTCTTCAAGAGTGCGATCTTCATGTACCGCGCGAACCACGGCCAGTGGAACACGGTCTGGAACAACCGCGACAATGGCCTCACCTCCGGTCGTGCACTCAATCTCGACGCGCTCATCTCCGGCGAGGAGCAGCGCCGCTTCGGACGCGTGGCGATCGGGGGCTTTCTCGAAACGGTCCTCCACGATCAGCGCGCCTACCAGGCCATGTTCCGCGATCATCGTACCGCGGGCGATTGGTTGCCGCCCACCATGTATCTCAATCGCTACGCGGACGCGAACACGCAGTGGCTCGCCACCTACGAGGAAGATGTCGATCTCACCTCGGGGACGGCCGCCGGCACTGGCCTGAGCGGTGACTCGCTCTCCCTTTGGAAGGAAAACGATCTGCAGGTCCGCTCACGCGGCACCACCTTCCGCAACAACGTGGTCACCCTCGGCTGGAATAACACCCCCGTCGGCAAGGATACCACGACCCCGCGGACGCCGGCGCGCTACGCGCTCACCCTCTCGGATGCGGCGCGCGCGACGGCGGCCCCCACGGCCCAGAGCGCCGTGCTGCTGACGATCGGCGCGACCGCGCAGACGCCCGGGCCACGGAAGACGGCGCGCGATACGATGCCGCGCGACACGAGCGCCAAGCGCAGCAGCGCAACGGCCGCGAAGCCCGCCGCGAAGAAACCACCGGCTGACACCGCCAAGCGGCCTGCCGATCTCTCCGTCGAGCTCGAGGATGCGGCCGGCCACGCGGTACGACTCCCGCTCTCGGCCTTCGGTGCCGTGCGCATTCCCCTCGACGCATACATCTACCGTCGGAAGGATCGCGATAAGACGCAGTTTCCGACGCTCGCGGAACCGGTGATGCAAACGTATGTGCTGCCGCTCGCCACATTCAGCGCGCAGAACCGGGCGTTCGATCCCACCACATTGCGCGTGGTGCGCTTGGTCTTTGATCGGGCGCGCGTCGGTGCGATTCAGCTCGACGACATCGGCCTCACGACGCTCCCCGGCGCGACACGCTAACAACACATCGACGCAGTGCGCCGGAGCCGTTCAGAACCCGGCGCGCAACCCGAGGGTGAGTGTCCGGCCGGCACGGACGGCCGAGTTGTCGGGGGCGCCCCGCTGCACGTTGAGCAGATTGTCGCCCCCGAGCAGCAGTGACCAATCACGAATCACCTGCACCGCCACCGTGGCTTTCACGCGGGTGATGCCGTCGTAGGCCATCCAGTATTGCCGGAGCTGCGCCCCGGTGAGCTCCCGCTCTTGTGTCATGTCGCGAAGCGCTGACGCAATCGCCAGTCGATCATAGCCAATCCAGTCACTCGCCCGCGTGACCATCAGATTCGCGTTCCATCGGGATGCGGTCCACTGGGCACTCAGACTCAGCGTCTGTGCCGGCACCTCCAGCATGCGGTCGCCGACGCGGAGATCGCCGCGATACCCAGAAGAGAGCCGATCAACGCGACTGTCCACCACCGAAAGCGCCCCGGCAAGGGCGAGTTGGCGCCACGTCGTGGTGGCTTGCAACTCCCAGCCGTGATTGCCAATCGCCCCAACATTCTCCAGCGCATACGTCATGCTGCGGGAGCGTCCCGCGGTGGTGGCATAGGTCGTCGTCGTCGCCACCGGTTGAATTAATCCGCTCGCCCGCTGATCAAAGCGCGTGACGTGCATGGTGAACATTCGCCCCACCAACAGATCGACGCCGGCCTCGGTGCCGGTTTGCGATTCCGGATCCAGCGCGGAGGAGCGCAACGTACCCAGACGCCCCATCCACGACGCGCCGCGCGGCAGTGCCGAGGCCGGACGAATCGCCGTGCCGTAGGCGCCACGCACTTTGACCACCACGCCACCAAGGTCGTGCACGTAGGCCGCGCCCACGAGCGGGAGGGCGGCCTGTTGCGGCCGAGCGGAATAGCCCGAGCTCCGTTCGAGCCGGCCGCCCGCTACGAGATACCACTGATCGCGCCACGCGAGATTCGCCTGCGCCATGACGCCCCCGCTGCTCACCGTGCGCGATGCGAGCGGAGCCGTCCCCTGCGACAGCATGCCCCCGGCGTTCCCTTGCCTCTGCCCCGAGGTATTCCG
>JBEIUK010000122.1:0-8656 GCA_040374415.1 Gemmatimonadaceae bacterium
AGCGTTGGCAGCATGATCATCAGCGGGTGACCGTCCCGGCGCGACGACCGGCGAAGTACGCAAACGTTTGCGCCAATCCATCGGCCACCGAGACCGATGGTGACCAGTGGAGGAGGTCGCGCGCCTTGGCGGTCTGCAGGGCGGAGCGGGCCAATTCTCCGGCGCGCGCTGGCGCGTAGTCGATGGGGGCCGATGCGCCGGCCACCTGCCGCAGAATACCTGCGAGCGTGTTGACGGACGTTTCGACGCCAGTCCCGATGTTGAAGGCCCGCGCATCGAGGCGACCGGCCGCCGGGAGTGCCATGGTCGTCGCGGCCGCGACATTCGCCGCCGCGACGTCGCCGACAAAGACATAGTCGCGGGTCTGTTCGCCGTTACCGAAGATGGTCAACGCACGCTCATCGAGCAGTCGGTTGCAGAAAATCGCGACCACGCCGGCTTCACCGTGGGGATCCTGCCGCGGTCCGTAGACGTTGCCGTAGCGCAGACAGACGGTCTCGAGGCCATGGACACGTCCGTAGTACGCGAGGTAGTACTCCGTGGAGAGCTTGGCGATCCCGTACGGGGCCTCGGGATCCTTGGCAAACGTTTCGACGCTCGGGGGCGGGTCAAAGTCGCCATAGAGCGCACCACCGGTGGAGGAGAAGACCACGCGCGTCCGATGGCCGCTGCGGCGCACCGCCTCGAGCAGGTTCAGCGTGCCGAGGATGTTCCGCGTGGCATCAAACACGGGATCCTCAACGCTCCGTCGCACATCGATTTGCGCGGCGAGATGGCAGAGCACATCGAAGCGACCGTCCTGCACGAGCGCCGCGGCGTCCGGTGAGGTGATGTCGCCGTGCACGAATGTGGCGGCGGGGGGAAGATTTTCGAGACGGCCGCTGGAGAGGTTATCGAGGACCGTCACCTCCATCCCTGCTGCCAGCAGTCGATCAGCCACATGGGAGCCGATGAAACCCGCACCGCCCGTCACCAACGCTCGTTGTGCCATTGCTGCAATCCCTCGCCGAGGCCCGTGCCCTGGCCACCACGATCCTGCAGGCCGCTGCGAGGATCATACCCCACGGTGGGACGTGGTGGCACACGGTTGACGCCCCCAATGTACACAGGCGCCCGCCCCATTGGGGACGCGCGCCCGACGGAATTTGCTCACCGGTACCACGCCGGCGATCAGGGGGTGGCGGGCACCTGTTTCGCGGTGAGTCCGGCACGCAACGTCGAGGCGTATTGCTGCACCACGACGGCGACGCTCCCCATCCAGCCGGATCGCACGACACGGACCAGCGCCACGCGAATGGTCTTCGTCCCATCGTGCGCGGAGAGCAGGAAGAGATCGCCGGGCTGGACGCCATCATAGGCATCGCCCGCGAGGAGGACCGTGGTGCGGAGGCTGGCGGAGGCGACCGTGCTACTCACCCAATCCACACGTGCTTCACGGGTGGCGGGACTTGGCGAGGCGGGTCGACGGTCGGCCGACACGGACGGTGTCGGCAGGACCAGATGCGCGGTGCTGATGTCACCGGTCTGGACGCGAATCACTCCGGTGGCCACGCCGGGTTTGGGGAGGCTGGTGATCTCCACCAGCCCCGTCCCGAGGACCATGCGCAGCCCACGGGCGATTTCCTCATCTGGCTGCGCGATCAGGATCCGATCACCGACGGCGACCACGGTGCCTTTCGGGAGGGCCATCGTGACCACGTCCCCCAGCAGCCATCGGGAGCCCGGCGCGGCGTTGAGCCCGGCCCGGCCGCCGAGGATCCGACCGGCCCGCCGGACTTCGGCATCCGTCATCGGATAGGGGGCAAGCTGCCGCTCAATCAGCCATCGCGCGGCGGTGGTGCTGGTGGCGGGTGCTGCGGCGGGGGCCACGGCGGGGGCCGAGGGGGTGCCCGAGGGGGACCGGCCGCTGTTCGCGGTCGTGAAGGGGGTGGCGGTGGACGGCTCGGCCATGAACGGACGGACCCCGGACCCGTCGACCGAATCGGTACTCCCGAGGCGTCGCCGGAAGAACACCGTGGTGGGCTCATCGGCGAGTCGCGCGTCGCGGAGCTGCTGCGGCGTCGCCAGTCCGACGCGGACGCGGCGGTCTGGCGGCTGGATCGGTCCGTCCAGCGACGACGTTCCCACCTGGTGCGGACCGGCGGACTGCGGACCGGCGGACTGCGGACCGGCGGACTGCGGACCGGCGGACTGCCCGTGGAGCACGGCGGGGCGCCAGAGACAGAGGAGCAGCACCGTCGCCACGAGCGCCACCACCATGGGCACCACCTGACGGTAGCCCACCATGGGGAGAGATACTGGGTGACGCGGTGTGGGCTTCTCGGGCATCGCTGGCTCGGGCATCGCTGGCTCGTGCGGCGCGTCGGCCGTGGTGCGTCCGGTCGGCGTCAGCGCCGGCCGTCCTCGGACCTCGACCTGGGACGTCTTCGAGAGAGACGCACCCGCGCGCTCCGCGTCACGAACGGGGACCGAGCCGGCGGCAGCGCACAGCGGAGGCGCAGCGCCGGACTCGGGAGCCCCACCGGACCGTTAGAACGGCAGGTCGTCGTCTTCGGCTTCGAGCGCGCCCGGGAAGTCGCTGAAGTCATCGCCCGCGGCCGGCGCCGACGGCGCCTTCGGACGGGCTGGCGCGGCCGACCGACGGGGCGCGCCGCTGTCCATGTCGTCGCCACCGCCCCCACTGCGGCCGCCGAGGAGCATCAGCTCCCGGACGCGGATCTCCGTGGTGTAGCGGGTCTGGTTGTCCTTGTCCTGCCACTGGCGGTACTCGATCTCGCCTTCGACGTAGATCTTTTCGCCCTTCTTGACGTACCGCTCCACCACGTCGGCGAGCCCAGAGCCACGGTTGCTGTTCCAGACCACGCACCGGTGCCACTCGGTCTTCTCCTGCTTCTGGCCGCTCTGGTCATTCCAGGTCCGACCGGTCGCCAGCGAGAAGGTCGCCACCTTGCCACCACTGCTGACGGTCTTGATTTCGGGATCGTTCCCCACGTTGCCAATGAGAATGGCCTTATTCAGACTGCGGCTCACGGTACCTCCTCCCTGATGCGAAAGTATCCGGACGGCTCGGGCCGCGCCGGGTGTGAAGACAAACTAGGTCGCGCTCCTGACAGCACCAAACCCTCCGAACGCGTGGAGGGCCTTTTTCACGCCACCGGCCACCGGGCACCGGCCACCGGGCACCGGGCACCGGCCACCCGTCCCGTCGCGAGGTCACACCGGGGCGGTCCATTGCAACACCAAGGCATCCTCGTCGGGGCGTTGGTAGTAACCGCTCCGCCGACCGACCGGCCGGAACCCCCGGGAGACGTACAACGCACGCGCCGCCGTATTAGACTCGCGGACCTCAAGGAACACGCGACTCAACTCCAGCTGCACCGCGGCCGCAAGCGCATCGTCCAGCAGCCGCCCGGCGATCCCGCGCCCTCGGCGCGCCGCGTCCACCGCGATGTTGGCGATCTCGCCCTCGTCCAACACATGCAACAGCACGCAGTAGCCGCACGGCCGGCCGTCAGCATCCACGGCGGCGCTGGCGCGGGTATGCGGCCGGGTCAACGCACTCCGAAAAGTCAGCGCGGACCACGGATCGCTGAACGAGTGCTGCTCGATGGCGACAATCGTCGGCACGTCATCCCGATGCATCGGCCGGATGGTGACGGCCGCCTCGCGGTGATCCCCGGAGGTAGGGCGTGCGTCTGTCACGCGGGGGGGAGCGGCCGGGCATGGGTGGCTTCCCACTGCACCTGCGCCTCCGCTAACCGCCCATACGACGGCTCCCAGCCATCCACGTCGCACGGCGGGAGCTCCGCCCACCCGGTCACGCGCACCAAACCGGCGGCATCCGGAGGCACCGACACCGCCTCCATCCCCGGGAAGGTGGCGGTGAGGTCGGCCGTGGGGACGATCCGCGTCTGGGCCTCAGTGTGTACCTGCCCCTCCGCATCGATCGTCACCGGCAGCACATAGCGATCGCCACGGAGCGCATCGGCATGCATCAACCATGCGCCGGGGATACCATGCGCCGCCGCGGCCAGCAGCAGCGACGGGACCGCCACCAAACGTCGCGCGGGATCCTGCACGAGCCCTTTGGCAAGCGCGCCGGCAATCCGCAGCGACGTAAAACTCCCCGGCCCGCTCCCGCACACCACCGCCCCAAGATCCGCGACGGAGACCCCGCCCTCCGCCAGCAGCTGTACGACGGCAGGAAAGAGCGCATCCTCGCGGGACGCGCCCATGCGCGCCGCCATACTCCCGCGAATGGTCCCGTCCACGATCAGGGCCACCGAGGCGTTCGGTGTCGACGCCTCCAGTACCAGCACCGGCCGCTCTGACCATGGCCGACCGGTTGAGCTCATCGCGCCGCTCCGTCGCGGACCGTGACCTGCAGCCGCCGGCGCTCTGGCTGCGCGGCGTCATGGGTGAGGTGGATCTCGATGGTTCCCGGGGGCAGTGTCTCCTGCGCCAATTCAGGCCATTCGACCAGCAGCACCGGCGCCGTCGCGACCATTTCGTCCCAGCCGAGCGCCTCGAGATCGCGGGGATGGCGCAACCGATAGAGATCGGCATGCACCACGGGGCCCTTGGGCGCGGCGTACTCCTGCACCAGCCCAAACGTCGGACTGGTGACCTGCTCCATCGCCGTGACGCCAAAACCGGCACAGAGCGCACGCACCAGCGTCGTCTTTCCAGCGCCCAAATCACCGGACAAGGTCACCACAACCGGGGTGCGCAGCCGTTCACCCAGCGCTCGACCGAAGGCTTCGAGGGCGGCGCGGTCTGGCGTCGCCGGGACGCCATCACGCAGCAACACCGCGACCGACGACGTGGCAGCCGCCAGTGCCCCGGGGATCATCACCTTATCGTCCACGGCGCGCACCACCACGTCGCTGCGGCGCGGAGCCCGGGGGACGCTTCGGCGCCGCCTGCTCGCCGCGCGCCTGTGCCGGCCGCTCGCCAAGCGCCGTGCGCACTTCAAACAGCTGATCACGCAACCGCGCTGCCGCCTCAAAGTCGAGCGCGATAGCGGCTTCCCGCATCGCCGTTTCCAGCTCGGCGACCAACGTCGTGAGCTCCTCGCGCGACCGCACGGCGCGCTCACCAGCGACGGGACGCGTGATCGCCCCCTCCTCGCCCTCGCGTTCCACCCGGGCATCCGCCACGCGCGTGATGAAGCGCACTTCATCGACGCTCTTCACCACCCCCTGCGGGGTAATCCCGTTCGCCAGATTAAACTCGCGCTGCATCGCCCGTCGGCGATCGGTTTCGCCAATGGCGCGCTCCAGGGAGCCCGTCATGCGATCGGCGTACAAAATGGCCCGCCCCTCGAGATGCCGCGCGGCGCGCCCGATCGTCTGAATCAGCGAGCGATCACTGCGCAGGAAGCCCTCCTGGTCAGCATCGAGAATGGCCACGAGCGAGACCTCGGGCATATCCAACCCTTCGCGCAGCAGGTTGATCCCGACCAGCACATCGAACTCGCCCAGGCGGAGCCCGCGCACGATTTCCATGCGCTCAATGGTGTCGATGTCCGAGTGCATGTAGCGCACGCGGACCCCCATTTGCTGCAGATAGTCGGTGAGATCCTCCGCCATTCGCTTCGTCAGCGTGGTCACCAACACGCGCTCCCCACGTCGTTCACGCAGGCGAATTTCGTGCAGGAGATCGTCCACCTGCCCCTTCACGGGACGGACCTCGATGATGGGATCGAGCAACCCCGTTGGACGGATGACTTGCTCCACCACCACGCCTTCCGACAACGTCAGTTCGAGTTCGCCGGGCGTGGCCGATACGTTGATGAGCCGAGGGACGAGCGCCATAAACTCATCAAAGACCAGCGGCCGATTGTCGAGCGCACTCGGGAGCCGGAAGCCGTAGTCCACCAGGTTGAGCTTCCGCGCGCGATCGCCGTTGTACATCCCCCGGACCTGCGGCAACGAGACATGCGACTCGTCCACCACCACCAAATAATCATCGGGGAAATAGTCCAGCAAACAGGCCGGCCGTTCCCCCGCCTCACGCCCGCTCAGGTGCCGTGAGTAGTTCTCAATGCCGGCGCAGGTGCCGATTTCCGCCATCATTTCCAAATCGAACTGCGTGCGCTGTTCCAATCGCTGCGCTTCCAGCAACTTGCCCGCCATGCGGAGATCGGCGAGACGCGCCGCCAACTCGTCGCGAATGGCACGGGACGCCCGTTCAATCGTTGGCCGGCTCGTGATGAAGTGCTTGGCGGGATAGACCGCCATGCGCTGGAGCGTGGCAATCGTTTCGCCGGTCAGCGGATCAATCTTGGAGATGCGCTCGATGTCGTCGCCCCAGAGCTCGACGCGGACCGCCTGCTCCTCGTAGGCCGGAAAGATCTCGACGGTATCCCCGCGAACCCGGAAGGTCCCGCGCTCAAAGGCGACATCATTGCGCAAATATTGGATCGCCACGAGCGCCCGCAGGATGTCATCACGCGCAATGCGCTGCCCCACCTCAAGCGCGACCATCCGCTCCCGGTAGGCGATCGGATCACCGAGCCCATAAATGGCGGACACCGTGGAGACGATGACCACGTCCTCACGCTCCATCAACGACGAGGTCGCCCGCAGACGCAGGCGATCAATATCCTCGTTGATACTGGCGTCCTTCTCGATATACGTATCGCTGGACGGGACGTACGCTTCCGGCTGGTAGTAGTCGTAGTACGACACGAAGTACTCGACGGCGTTGGTCGGGAAGAACCCTTTGAGTTCGCCGTAGAGCTGGGCCGCGAGCGTCTTGTTGTGCGAGAGCACCAGCGTGGGCCGTCCCCAGTGCGCGATGACGTTCGCGACCGTCATCGTTTTCCCGGAGCCCGTCACCCCGAGCAATGTCTGGCACCGATCGCCACGATGCAGCCCCTGCGTCAACTCCGCGATGGCCCTCGGCTGGTCACCAGCCGGGGTAAAGGGGGCGGAGAGTTGAAAGGGCGCGGCCATCCCGGAAATATAGCAGGGTCGCGGTGTTTGTTCGGGTGCATCCCCCCACCGGACGGGGGTCCCCCTGGTGACCCTCGGTCTCAGGCCTCGGCGGTCAGCTTTTCGCGGCGGCTGACGGCGGCAATGCCTTTGACCCGGCGGGCGGCTTTGATGATCCGCTCCAAATGGGCCAGGTTCTCCACCTCGACCAACGCCGCCCCACTGACCTTCCCGTCGGTCGTCTTGAGCTCCAGGCTTTTGATGTCGGTGCCGGTGGCGCTGACCGCCGCCGCCACATCGGCGTAGAGCCCCCGACGGTCATGCCCTTCAAGGGCCAGACGTACCACGAACCGCTCGCCGTCCATCTGCTGCCAGTCAATATCGAGCCGACGCTCCGGCTCGTGCGCGAGGAGCAGCAGGTTGGGGCAATCCCCCCGATGGATGCTGACCCCGCGGCCCCGCGTGACGTAGCCGACGACCTGATCGCCCGGCACCGGTTGGCAGCACTGCGAATAGCGCACCAGGAGCCCATCGGCCCCTTGAATGCGAATGCCCTTGCCGGTGCCCCGGACCTTGTCCACCAATCGCGCCAGCGAGCCCGGCTTCTCCGGCGGTTCCGGCGTCGTCTCGAGCTCCGGATGCAGCGCTTTGAGCACCTGCAGCATGTGCAGGTCACCCGCGCCGATAGAGGCGATCAGGTGGGTGACATCCTTGAGCTTGAGCGCCCGGGCGATGGGAACCAACGCGGCGTCATCGACTTTCGGCAGGCGACGTCGGCGCAGTTCCCGATCCAGAATCTCGCGCCCCAGGCGCATCGCCGACGACTGCTCCTCCAAGCGGAGCATCTGGCGAATCTTGTGCCGGGCACGCCCCGTGCGGACATGCGCCAGCCAGTCCCGGCTGGGCTTGGCATTCGGATTGGTGAGAATCTCCACCGTCTCCGAATTCTTGAGTTCACGGGCCAACGGGGCGATGCGTCCATTGATTTTCGCCCCAGCACAGTGTGCGCCAACCTGCGTGTGCACCGCAAAAGCAAAATCGAGTGGCGTGGCGCCCTTCGGCAGCTGAATCACGTCGCCCGTTGGCGTGAAGACAAAGATCTCGTCCTGATACAAATCGAGCTTCAGGAATTCGAGAAACTCGCCCGGGGTCTCGGCGTCGAGCTGCAACTCCAGCACCTGACGGAACCAGGCGAGATGCCGGTCCAGTTCGTCAGTGCTCTTGCTCGACTCTTTGTAGAGCCAGTGCGCGGCAATGCCGAAGTCGGCCGTGCGATGCATGTCGCGCGTCCGAATCTGAATCTCAAAGAGCTGGCGACCCGGGCCAAAGACCGTGGTGTGCAGCGACTGATAGCCGTTGGACTTGGGTTGCGCGATGTAGTCCTTGATGCGCTCTTGCACCGGCGTCCAGCCATCGTGAATCACCCCCAATGCGTGATAGCACTCCAGGACGTTCGGGACGATCACCCGGATGGCGAGCAGATCGTAGATGTCCTCATAAGGACGATCCCGCTGCTGCATTTTTTTGTAGATCGACCAGAGATGCTTGGGACGACCGGTGACCTCCACATCGAGGATCGCGGCGTCCGCCAACCGCTTCTTGAGCGGCTCACGGAACTGGGCGATCAGCGCTTCCCGTTCCCCGCGCTTGGCGGCCACCAGCCGGGCCAGCGATTTGTACCCGTCTGGCTCCAGATGCTTGAAGGCCAGATCTTCCAG
>JBEIUK010000215.1:0-4947 GCA_040374415.1 Gemmatimonadaceae bacterium
ACGGTCATGGTGGTCTGGTCCGGGTCAGGTGAAGGTGGGGCGCTTGCTCAGCCAGTCAGTGCTTGCCTGATACCGGTGGGCGACGGACAGAATGACGTCGTCGAGGTAGAGGTTCCCGGCGATCTGCGCGCAGAGCGGTTGCGGATTGAGCGGCGCGGCCGGTGTGGTGCTCCCCGCCCCGGCCGCGCCCCCGCCGCCCCGTCCACCAAAGCCGGTGGGGCGCTGTCCGAAGCCAATGGGGACGACCACCACCGGATGTCCGGTTTGCGCATGGACGCCCGTATCCGCCGCGCCGATGTAGCAATCGGTGTGGAGCAGATACTGTTGCCATGCGGTGATCAGCATCTGCCGCCGCCGCTGGCTGTTGATGAAGTCCATCGCCGTCGGTGTGCGTCCGGGGACCCACCGATTGAGTTGCGCGCTGGCCGCTGCGGGATTGGCCGCTGCCGGGTTGGTAGCCGCGCTGTTGGTAGCCGCGGCACCACCACCCGCGGCACCACCACCAGGTGCACCGCCACCCGGTGCACCACCACCCGGCGCCCCCCCGCGGCCGCCGCCCTGACGGCCATACACTGACAGCACGGTCGCCATATCCATCCCCAGCTCCTTGGCCTTCACTTGGACGTAGTGATCGAAGGCGGCGGCGGATTCCGCGCCGAGCCCGCCTTCGGCGCCAGCAATTGTTGGGGGATCGCCGAGTGGCTGCGGGGTGGCGCCAAGATCGCGCAGGCGTTGCACGAAGGCATCAAAGGTGGGATCGGCCGTGGTTTGTTTGCGGACGCCGATCCGAAGCCCCTTCAGGTCGATCCGGTCGTTGAAATGGAACGGCATCGTGATGGAGCCGGGATCTTTCGCATCCGCCCCATGGATCACGTTGAAGACGAGCGCGGCATCTTCCGCCGTACGCGTCAGCGGCCCGACGCGGTCCTGCGACCACGCCAGCACCATGCCGCCATGCCGGCTCACTCGGCCGAAGGTGGGGCGCAGTGCGCTGATCCCGCAGGTGGTGGCGGGGCTGACAATCGAGCCAGAAGTCTCCGTGCCAATGCCAAAGGCGACGCAGCCGGCGGCCGTAGCGGAACCGGGGCCCGCTGACGAGCCGCTCGAGCTCTGGCCGATGTTCCACGGGTTCTTGGTGCTGCCGCCAAACCAGACGCCGCCCTGTGCGAACTGTCCGGTCGAGAGCTTCGCGATGAGTACAGCCCCGGCCTCGCGCAGACGCACCACCACGTCGGCATCGTCATCGATCACGCGGGTGGCGAAGTCCGCCGCCCCCCACGTGGTCGGCGTGCCCTTCACGGCGAAGAGATCCTTCACGCCATAGGGAATCCCGTGGAGCGGCCCCGCACTTTGCCAGCCTTGCGTTCGGCATCGCGCGCGGCGGCTTCGGCGAGCGCGCGTTCTTCCAGACTGGTGACGGCGCAGAAGAGCGTCGGATTGAGCCGCTTGAGCCGCGTGAGATAGATCGTCGTGAGGCGCACCGACGTCAGTTTGCCGGCATGCATCGCCGCCGCGAGCCGATGGACGGGGAGAAAGGCGATGTCCTCGTCGTTGGTGGGAAACGGGGTGTTCCCCCACGGCGCGATCCGGAACGCCGTGGCTGGCGCGGTCCCCCACGCGAACGGCTGGCGCGTGAACGCGCCAACGCCCTTCTCGCGGTACGTCTGCTCCAGCAGCGTGCCAATGCCACCGGGATACGGCTGAAAGGTCCAGGAGACCGGCTCCATGTTGTCGAGTGGCGCCGGCGGTACGGGGGGCTGCATCGGCGGTTGTGCCCCAGCGGGCTGCGCCATGGCCGTCGCACCGAAGCCGAATGTTGAGGCGGCGGCGGCGGCGAGCGACAGAAAGACGAACTGCCGACGGTCTACTTCGCTGGCAAAGGGGCGTCGCTCCGCGTCGGCCCACGCCTCCGCTTCGGCGGTATCCAACAGATCCAGTTCGTCGTACCAGGTCGGGCGCGGGGGCATGGGCAGGGCTCCAGAGTCGGCGGGAGGGGCAAGGATGCCCCAAAGAGACAGCGCTGGGCGCCGCTGCGCCAGCAACGCGGGCCCCTCTGGTCCTTCCGGCCGCCGGCGTTATGTTCGCGCGATGCGCACCCTGCGACTCGTTGCCCTCCTGTGGCTCTCGGCCTGCCGACCGGCGCCCTCGGCTTCGACGGCCGCCGACGCCTATCCGCACGAGAGCGAACCGATTGGGACGGTGCGGGAGAGCTACGATGGCCGCCTCTCGGACACGATGGCGGTGCACACCTTCCGCAACATTCACCGGCTCTTTCCCACGCGTGCGGTGGCGCCAGCCGCCGTTCCCCGGGCGCTACCGCCCGCGCGGCAGCCACTGACCCGCGTGGTGCTGACCGCGGGAGATACTGCCGATCTTCTGGCCCGGTACCTCGCCGCGAACCGCGTCACCGGATTGCTGGTGTTGGACAGTGGCCGCGTGGCTCATGAGTACTATGGCCAGGGGAATGGCCCGCGGACGCGGTGGATGAGCATGTCGATGGCGAAGTCGATCACCTCCACGCTGGTCGGTGCGGCCCTCCGCGACGGCGCGATCCACTCACTTGAGGATCCCGTCGTCCGATATGTCCCAGCGCTGGTCGGAAGCGCGTACGACGGCGTCTCGATCCGGGAGGTGCTGACGATGAGCTCCGGGGTTCGCTGGAGCGAGCGCTACACCGATCCCCGCAGCGATCGGCGGCGTTTGCTGGAGGCGCAGATTGCGCAGCAGCCAGGTGGCTTGCTGGCGGTGATGCGATCGTTGCCGCGGGCCGCACCGCCAGGGACGGTGCACACTTACAGTACCGGCGAGACGCAGGTGCTGGCCGAGGTGCTGCATGGGGCGATCCAGCGGCCGTTGGCCAATTATCTGTCGGAGAAGATCTGGCGGCCGGCGGGGATGGAAGCCGAGGCGCGGTGGTGGCTGGAGTCGCCCGACGGACGGGAGATCGGCGGGAGCGGTCTCAGTGCGACGTTACGGGACTACGGCCGGTTGGGGCTCTTTCTGCTCGAGCAGGGGATGGTTGGGCGCGACACGGTGCTGCCGTCGGGGTGGATGCGCGAGGCGACGGCCTCGCGACAATTGAAGGACGGGACGGCACTCGACTATGGCTACATGTGGTGGACGGCCACGACCCCGGACGCACGGCGGGACCGCGCGTACACCGCCCAGGGGATTCACGGGCAATTCCTCTACGTGAATCCAGCGGACCAGATTGTGGTGGTGGTGTGGAGTGCTCAGCCGCCGCCGACCGGTGGTGCCGTCGTGGATGATCTGGCGTTCTTCGATGCGGTGGTCCGCACTCTGCGCCGTCGCTGAGCGCTCGGCTACTTCGCGGCGACGGCGGCCGCGAGGGCGGCGCCCTTCTCCGCCGTAAAGCGACCCGTGGAGCGCCAGAGAATGGTCCCACTCTGGTCCACGAGCAGCACCTGAATCGCGCGCTCATCGGTGATGCCGAGGGCGTCTTTGAACGGTCCCTTCTCGACGTACAGCGTGATCGTGCGGTCCCGGGCGCTCCGGTCGTTGATCCCGGACTTCATCCCCGAATTGATCATCCAGCGCATCGGCGCAATCATGCGCTTGATCGTGGGGAGTTCGTAGTACTCAAGCCCTGGCGTCCGACCAATGAGCTGCTTGACCGTGGGGACCCACGAATCGACATCCGCCTGCTGCTCCATCAGGAAGGCCACGAAGACAATGTTCCGGGTGCCTGCGAAGTCCGCGGGCATCGTGAAGGATGTGCCTTCGAGGTTGACGCTGGTGACCGTGGGGAAGCGCACGGCGGGTTGCCCGGTGAGGAGGGCGAGGAGGACAAGGAGCGCAGTCGGCATGTTCGAAAGCTAGCCGGTTTCAGCGCCACCACCTAACGCCTCGTCCCATGTGGCACGGGTCCGGACTCTCGGTCCAGCGTCGGTGTGCCGCGGGCCGAAAAAAATCGGTGGAGTTTGCGACCGGTTCGCTGTACATTCGCGCCGCTCACCTCGGCAGCCCCGTGCTGCCACTCGGACCCGTCGGTCCCGCCCCGACGCCCTCCCTCCTCCGTCCGGAGACTTCCCATGTTTCACTCGTGGCGCCGCGTGTTGGCGCTCGCGGGAGCGTTCGCCCTCGATGGGCCCGTTGGCCGATCCGGGCACGGACGCGAGCCGAGTAGACCTGCAGTTCCGCGAAAAGGCGTTCTGGACCTTCAGCCGCGGTCAGCGGTTGGGCGACATGCGCCGCTTGATCACGCAGTACGGTCGCACGGAGCCAAACGTCTTCCCGCAGGGCGTGCACTATAAGGGCGGAACGTACGGCACCGACATGAACCTCCCGATCGTGACGGACGAGCGGAACAACCCGAACTTCAAGGGTTGCACCGATCGGAACCCGTAGGCATAGCTGAGCTCGCTTGGGCGCAACGCCCCCGCATCGTGCTCGATGCGGGGGCGTTGCTATTTCGGGGTGCCCTTGGACGTCATCGCGTTGATGCCGTCCGTGTCGAGCCGTAGCTTCTCTGCATGCGAACCTTCCGCCTGTCTTTCCTCGTCGTGTGTGCGCTCGCGACGCTCACCGCCTGTTCCGGCGAGGGCTTCTCGGGCATCAGCGAGCCCAGCCGCATTGAGCTGTCGTTGTTGGGACCAGCCCCTGTGGTGGGCGATACCATCCGTGTCGCCGCATCCGTCACCGACGACCGCGGACGCCCCGTTCCATCGGCCGCCGTCAGTTGGACCAGCGCGAACTCGTCGATTCTGACGATCAGCAGCTCCGGCTTGATCACCACGCTCGCCGCCGGTGGGACCACGGTCCGCGCCACCGCCGGTACCGCGCTCGCCGAGCTGTTCGTCCAGGTGGCGCCAGCGATTCCCGCATCGATTGTCTTCACACCGGATACCGCCACCGTCTTCGCGCCGGCCGGTACCTTGCAGCTCCGTCCGCTGGTGAAGGACGCCTCCGGCCGGACGCTCAATAATC
>JBEIUK010000238.1:0-4340 GCA_040374415.1 Gemmatimonadaceae bacterium
GCCCGTAATCCCGATACGCTTCGGATCCACAAAGCCCTTCGCAATCAGCGCCTGCACGCCAGGCAGGATCGCCTTGGCGGCACTCGGCCCCGGCTGGCCATCGGTGTAGACGATATCCGGCTCAAAGACGAGATAGCCCTGCGCGTTATACACCATCGGATTGACCACATTCCGTCCGGTGGGCGCGACCTAGTTATGGATCCCGTCGGTCAGCTGTTCGTAGTAATACACCACCATCGGCCACTTCTTCGACGGATCGAAGTTCTCGGGCTTGTAGAGCAGGCCACGCAATGGGACGCCATCAGCATTCGTCCACGACACCATCTCGACCGTGCCGCGCGGGTACTGCGACTCCTGCGGATTCGCGTTGGAGATCTTGGCCAGCGAGGTCAGCGCCGACCCGGTCCACAGATCGGGGAACTCCCGGTAGGTCGACTGCGTGAGCAGATACTGCTCTGCGTTCCGGGCCTTCTGCGGCGCGCCGAAATTCCGGTCGGCCATGATGATCCGCTCCGGCTTCGTGTCGCCACCAATCCGATCGCGATAGAAGCCCGTGGCGCGCGTCGTGGAGTCGGTGGCCCGCAGCAGCAGCGGCTTGGCCGGATCGAGGAACCGCTCCTCACGATCGGTATTGACCACCGTGAACTTCATCCCGAGGCGGCGCCCTTCGCCCTCGGTCACGTTGCGCGGAGGCACGACACCCATCGGATCCACTTCCCACACATCAAAGCGATCGTACACAAGGAGTCGCTTGTCCCCCGTCGTCCAGCCACCGAGTCCATACGCGGGCGGGACATCCGGCGAATCAAACTCCTCGTCGTCAAACTTCACGCCGGTCAGCGACGCCGTGAGATTGACCGTCTTGCCCGTCGTCGTGCCATAGGCGTGCCACGCCCCCTTGTCGAAATAGGTGACGTAGTTCCCACCGGGGGAGAGCTGCGCCGACGCATCCAGACGCTTCGCAATCAGCGTGCGGGCTCCCGTCACCGGATCCATGGCATAGGCATCAGCTGCGCCTTCGCCCCAGAACTGCGGGATCGCGTACTCCAGCGTGTTCAGCGCGAGCGCATGCTTGGCGTCATCGCTGAGCGTCACCTGCAGGGAATCCGTCGCCAGCCGCGTCCACTTGCCGAGCGCCGTGTGATACACCGCGAGGAAGGTCCGATTGCGGTCGCGCGCGGCGTCCAGCTTCTGCTGCGGCTGGATCTTGGCGTCCTGCCAGTGCCACAGGTCGTAGATCGCCTTGTCCGCCAGCGAGTCCGCGGGAATGGAATCCATCGGGACGTTGCCGAGCGAGAAGAGCACGGCATTCCCTTCGCGTGTGAAATCCAAGCGGCCACGATCGGCAATCAGCATGCCGGCGGGGGCGTCCGTGCCGGCAATAATGCGACGCGCCGCGATCGGCGCCGGTGTCTTCCCCTTCCCGGGGACGAGCGACGCGTGATACACCGAGAAGCGGGGCTTCGCCGTGCTGTCGCCGAGGTCCGACACAAAGACGGCCTGCTCGCCCTTCCGATCGAAGGTCAGCCCGCGATAGGTCGCCTTCCCCGTCAGCAGCGGCGTGGTGGTCCCACCCGCGAGCGCGCGGAGAAACACCCCATCGGCCTTTCCGTCCGTCGTCGCCACGGCGTAGCCGAGCCAACGTTCGGCTTCATCGAACGTGAAGGCGGTCACGCCATCGAGACGCACTTCCGTACCGGTGGCGAGTTCCCGCAACACCAGCGTGGTGCCCGTCTCACGACGGGGACCGGCCGGTCGCGCGGTGTCACGCGGGGCCGCGGCGGCGCCAGCAGGACGCGCAGCGGTCGTGTCTTCCACCTGGTACGCGAGGTACCGCCCTCCATTGCGCGCCAACCGGAACGACCGCACGGCGGGGATCTTCGTGATGGCGCCGTCGGCCACATTCACGATCGCCATACCGTTGCGTGGTGCCGGAGCGCCGCGCCGCGTGCGCGCCCGCTCCACCTCGGCGCGCGTGGGATACAGCGTCATCACGACGAAGCGGCTGTCAGCGCTGAACTGGGCCGGTGCCGCTGAGAAGCCCGGGGTGGTATCGCCACCGGCGGAGAGCCCTGATGGGCGCCCCGTGTAGCCACGCGGCACATGGTATTCCGCCGCACCGGTCGTGGCCCGCACGACCACTTCGCCTTCGCCCACCACCGGGCTCACCGAAAAGACCGCCCATTTGCCATCGGCGGAGAGCGACGACCCGGAGATCGTCCGCCATTCATCGTAGGTCGCCTGTGTGATGGCCTTCTTTCCGGCCGGCAGTGGTGGCGGGCTCCACGGCGTCACCCGGGTAAACGGATTGGCCGCCGTCGGCAGCGTCGCCGCCGCAGGGGCCGAGGGACCGGAGGCCATGGGCGCTTGGGCGCCCACACAGGGGGCCAGCAGCAGGATCGCCAGCGACAACGTGGCCGATGTCCGTCCCACAGGGGACCGGACCGCGCGGTGGGCAAGACGGAGGGAGAGGTGCATGGACGGGAGAGTGGAGATGCGACGACGGCGTCCGGGCTGGTCGCAGCCGCGACGTGGCCCCAACTTCAACAGATGGCCGCCGGGTATCGGGCGGTCTTCACTAGACTAACGCCGCGGCTTGGGCCGCGTGAGGGACACATGGGCAAGGTGCTGGGCTATTTCGCGCGAGGGCTGGTCCTGGTGGCCCCTTTAGGGGTCACACTGGCCATCCTCTGGTTCATCTTCACCCGCGTTGACGGGTGGCTGGGACAGCTGGTAGGACTGCCGCGCGGCGCCGGATTTGTGGCCACGATCGCCTTGATCACGCTGATCGGCTTCCTTGGGTCCAGTCTGCTCACCCGATCGGCGATGAGCTGGTTTGAGCGGGCGCTCTCCCGACTCCCCTTCGTGCGCTTGCTCTACGGCTCCACGAAGGATCTGCTGAACGCCTTTGTGGGCGAAAAGCGCCGCTTTGATAAGGCCGTCATGGTGGCCCTGCGCCCGGACGGCCCGATGGTGCTTGGATTCCTCACGCAGGAATCGCTGGCGCATTTGGGGCTGACCGAGCACGTTGCCGTGTACTGCCCGCATTCGTACGCCTTCTCCGGACAGCTGTACGTGGTCCCGTCGGCCCGCATCACGGTGCTGGATGTCGCGAGCGCCGACGCCATGGCCTTCGTGGTCTCCGGGGGCGTGGCCGGACTGGTCCCTTCCGCTGAATCCACCGGCGAATACGCCGCCGCCCGCTCCTGATCTTCTCGCCCCCCCCATGTCTCCACGCTTGCACGCCCGAACCGCTCGCCTGACACTCGCGGCGCTGGCCCTCGCCACCGCCGCCGGCCAGCCGCTCAACGCACAGGTCCCAGCGCGCACCGCATCGCCCGCCGCGCGTCCCGTCGTACTTATTCCCGATGCCGTCTTTGATGGCACCGGAGATGCCGTGCACGCGGGCTGGGCCGTGCTTGTGCGCGGGCAGCGCATTGTGGGCGTGGGCCCTCTTGCGCAGCTCCAAATCCCAGCGGATGCCGAGCGGATCACGCTCGCTGGGACCACGCTGTTACCTGGGCTGAGTGATCTGCACAGCCACGTCCTGCTCCATCCGTACGATGAAACGGCATGGAACGATCAGGTGCTCCGCGAGTCACAAGCGCTACGCACGGCGCGCGCGGTGAATCATCTGCGGAACACATTGAACGCGGGCTTCACCATGCTGCGCGATCTGGGCACCGAAGGCGCGGGCTATGCCGACGTGGGGCTCAAGGAGGCGGTCGATCAAGGGATCGTCCCGGGGCCGCGCCTGTTGGTGACCACCAAGGCGATCGTCGCTCGCGGGTCGTATGGCCCCAAGGGTTTCGCCACCGAAGTGGATGTGCCGCAGGGCGCGGAAGAGGCCGACGGCGTCGAAAGCCTCACCCGGATTGTGCGGGATCAGATCAGCCACGGCGCCGACTGGATCAAGATTTACGCCGACTATCGCTGGGGACCGCGGGGCGAAGCGCGTCCCTCCTTCAGCCTAACCGAATGGGCGACCATCGTCGAGACGGCACGCTCCAGCGGACGCCCGGTCGTCGCCCATGCGTCCACCAACGAAGGGATGAAGCGGGCGATTCTCGCCGGCGTGGAAACCATTGAGCACGGTGACGACGCGAACGCCGAAACGTTTGCGCTGATGAAATCGCATGGCGTCGCTTTTTGCCCCACGCTGGCCGCCACCGAATCCAACACGCGCTACCGCGGCTGGAAGAAGGGCGTCGACCCGATGCCCGCCGGGGTGGCGCAGAAGCATGCCATGTTCACGCTGGCGCTGGCCTCCGGTGTCACCATCTGCAATGGCAGCGACGTCGGCGTATTCACGCACGGCACGAACGCGCTCGAGCTCGAGC
>JBEIUK010000133.1:0-8241 GCA_040374415.1 Gemmatimonadaceae bacterium
AGTTCACCGGCAAGCGCGCCCTCAACGGGCTGAAGCTGGCCTTCGGTCCCGAGCTCTGGTGGGGCGCCAATCCGGCCCTGCTCGCCAAGTATCGCCGTCGCGTCCTGGGGATGGATATCACCGGCGTCTTCCAGAATGACGTCGCGCGGCAGAACAGCTCGGCGAGCAGCTCGTTCGCCATTCCGATTCCCCCGACCCGTGCGGCGACGCTGTCGGTCGCCACGACTGCCGGCCCGCTCGGCATTGAGCTGGGTGGCATCTGGGCCGGCAATACGAAGCTGGGACAGGTCTTCCAGCGCCTCTCCGGTACCGCCGGCAGCGAGAAGGTGCTGCAGGACCGGATCAAGAACAGCGATACCTTCGGCGCGAAGGCGAAGCTGACCTTCAGCGCCGGGCGCTGGAACTGGTATGCGCAGGGCGCCATGATGGGACTGGTCACGGACGCCGGGCCGACCGCGACGCAGACTTTCACCGGCTGGAATCTCAAGGACAGCGGCAGCGGCAATCAGGTGAATGTCCTCACCGGTGTGACCGCCACCTTTGGCTCGCTCCAGATCGCCCCGAACTTCCTCTGGCAGAAGCCGCTGGTGGGACCGATGCCGATCACGGCCCCGCCGCCAGGGCGTCCACGCAACATCATCGATGATCCGTTCGCGGTGCGCTACAACCGCGAAACGGTAGGCGCGGAGCTGCTGCTGAGCTACGATCCGACGCCGGCAACGTGGATGTATCAGTGGGACAATGATGTGCGCGAGGACGCGCGCTTCGCGGCGAATGTCGGCGTGGTCTTCCGGCATCAGCCCACCACGCGCGATGCGGCGATCGGCATTCTTGCCGACGGCCGCACCACCTTCCCGTTCCCCGGCGCACCGCCCGCGCGCGACCTCTGGGAAGTGAAGAGCCGCATCGTGACTGCACCATTCCGCTCGCTCCGCATGATTGCCAACGGCTACGTCGGACTCGGCGAACCCAATGGCAATGATGCGCGGCTGATTCGCCGGATGGGTGGTGACCTCCGCCTCGTCTCGGGGCCGATCAAGCTGATGGGCGCCGTCAAGCTGAACGACTGGGGTCCCTATGACTATCACCGCGATTTCAACCTGACGTATCCACTGCAGCTCATGGGCGATCTCTCCTATGTGCTGGGGACGCCGCAGTGGTTCGATCTTCCGGAAACGCGCTTTGGTATTCGCGGCACCTGGCGGTCACTCGATCGGATGTCGCCGCGCTATTGCCCCGGCTACAAGAACGACGCCAGCGGCGTCCAGGTGTGTGATCCCACCGCGCCCGGCCCCGATGGCCGAGAGTGGGAAATCCGGACCTATCTCATGGTGGGCTGGTAAGGCATGACCTCTGTGCTTCCCACGCCGTCAGCGACGGCGGCCGAGCCATCGGTGGAATCGCGCGTGCTCGCGTTGCTCGCGCAGATGACGCTGGACGAAAAGATCGGGCAGTTGCTGCAGGTACAGGCGGGTGGCGGATGGGTACCGGATGATCTCCGGGCGATGATCCGTGACGGCCGACTCGGCTCGGTGCTGAACGAAGTGGATTTCGCCACGGTGCAGGAGCTGCAGCGGATTGCTATGGCTGAAAGCCGGTTGGGGATTCCGCTGCTGGTCGGCCGCGATGTGATTCATGGGTTCACCACGGTGATGCCGATTCCGCTCGGGCAGGCCGCCAGCTGGAACCCCGAGCTGGTCCGGCGTGGGGCCGAAGTCGCCGCCCATGAAGCGGCGGCACGCGGCGTCAATTGGACCTTCGCGCCCATGATCGATATCGCGCGCGATCCCCGCTGGGGGCGCATCGCGGAATCGCTCGGCGAAGATCCGCATCTCGCGAGTGTGCTCGGTGCGGCGATGGTGCAGGGGTTTCAGGGTGATGATGATCCCACCGTGCCGGGGCGGATTGCCGCCTGCGCGAAGCACTTTGCCGGCTATGGCGCCAGCGAGAGTGGCCGGGACTACAACACGACCAACATTCCGGAGCATGAGCTGCGGAATGTCTATCTGCCGCCGTTCAAGGCCGCGGTCGATGCTGGGGTCATGACGCTGATGACGTCGTTCAGCGATCTCAACGGCGTGCCGGCCTCCGCGAACACCCTGATCCTGCGCGATATCCTGCGCGACGAATGGCAGTTCGATGGATTTGTGGTCAGCGACTGGGAATCGATTCGTCAGTTGCAGGTGCATGGCTTTACTGCTTCCGACCGGGACTCCGCGCGCGAAGCGGCCAATGCGGGTGTCGATATGGAGATGGTGAGCCGCACCTATGCGGACCATCTCGCCGCGCTCGTCCATGACTGCGAGGTCCCCATGGCGCAGATCGATGCCATGGTGGCCAACATCCTCCGCGTGAAAATGCGGCTCGGGCTCTTCGAGACGCCGCATGCGGATCCCGCGACGCTTCCCGCGGCGGCCTGTGACGCGCACCTCGCGGTGGCGCAGGACGCCGCGCGCGAAAGTCTGGTGCTCCTGCGCAACGAGGGCGCTATCCTGCCACTGTCGCCCACGGCGCTGTCGTCCATCGCGGTCATTGGCCCGCTGGCCGATGATCCGCATGAACAACTCGGCACGTGGATTTTTGATGGGGACGCCCAGTACAGCCGGACCGTACTGCAGGGGATTCGCGCGGCCGTTGGCTCTGAGGTGACCGTGCGCACGGCGCGCGGCCTCGAGACCACGCGCAGCCACGATCACGGGCTCTTCGAGGACGCCGTGGCCGCGGCGGCGGCATCAGACGTCGTCGTCATGGTCCTCGGCGAGGAAGCGATTCTCTCCGGCGAGGCGCACTGCCGCGCCGAGATTACCCTGCCCGGAGCGCAGGAGGCGCTCATCGCGGCGGTGGCGGCGACCGGTCGGCCGATTGTACTGGTCATCATGGCGGGACGGCCACTGGCGCTGGAGCGCGTAGTGTCGCAGGTGCACGCGCTGCTCTATGCCTGGCATCCCGGGACAATGGCGGGGCCAGCGATCGCTGAGGTGCTCTTTGGCATGGCGGCGCCGAGTGGTCGCCTGCCGGTCACGCTGCCCAGGGTGACTGGACAGATCCCGATTTATTACGCGCACAAGCCCACCGGCAAGCCGTCGACGCCGGAGACGCTCATTCACATCGATGCGATTGAGGCCCGTGCGCCGCAGACGTCGGTGGGGAACACCTCGTTCCATCTCGATGCCGGCGACACGCCACTGTTCCCGTTTGGCTTCGGGCTGTCGTACACGACTTTTGCGTACGAGACGCTGACCGTCGAACCGCACGCATTAACGCGCGACGACATCCTCAGCGTGCAGGTCGAGGTCGTGAACACCGGTCCAGTCGCGGCGCATGAGGTGGTGCAGTGCTACGTGCGCGATCGGGTGGGGAGCATTACCCGGCCGGTGCGCGAGCTCAAAGCGTTTCGAAAAGTGTATCTCGCGCCCGGCGAGCGCATGACGGTGACCTTCGTGCTGACCCCCGATGATCTCGCCTTCCATGGTCGCGATTTGCGGCGACGCACGGAGCCCGGCCACTTTGACCTGTGGGTTGGTGGTGACTCGCGTGCCACGTTGCACGCGGACTTCTCGTATGTTGCGGGCTGAGCGACTGCGATCTCTTCTTTCAGGTGTGTGCTGTGTCAACGCCTCTTGATACCTCAGTGACCGCGCGCGTTGAGGCGCTGCTGGCACGTCTATCGCTGGACCAGAAGCTCGGGCAGATGCTGCAGCCGGAGCGGATGTCGATTACCCCCGATGAGGTGGCGACCTACGGCATTGGTTCGGTGCTGAGTGGGGGTGGTTCGGCGCCTGGAGCCAATCGCGCAGCGGATTGGATTGCGATGAACGATGCGTACTGGATGGCCTCCATGCGCACGGATGACGGCCGCGTGCCGATTCCCCTGTTGTACGGGGTCGATGCCATCCACGGCCATGCGAATGTGCTGGGGGCGACGGTCTTCCCGCACAACATTGGCTTGGGGGCCATGCAGGATCCCGATCTGCTGGAAGCGATCGGACAGGCTACGGCCCGCGAAATTCTCGCGACCGGGGTGGAGTGGACCTTTGCGCCGACGCTGGCCGTTGCTGGGGATATCCGCTGGGGACGCACCTACGAGAGCTACAGCGAGGATCCGGCGCGGGTCACGGCCTATGCCGGCCGCTTCGTGCGTGGCCTGCAGGGCGACCTTGGCGATACCAGCGTGGTGGCCTGCGCCAAGCACTTCGTGGGTGATGGTGGCACCACCAACGGTCGGGATCAGGGGAATACCGTCGTGTCTGAGGCGGAGCTGCTCGCCCGCCACGTGGCCCCCTATCGGCCGGCGATCGACGCTGGTGTGCTGACGGTGATGGCGTCGTTCAACAGCTGGAATGGCGAGAAGTGTCATGGCCACCGCTATCTCCTGACCGATCTCCTCAAGGGGCAGCTCGGCTTTACGGGCTTTGTCGTCTCCGACTGGGATGGCGCTGATTATCTCGCGCAGGATTTCCATGAGACCGTCGCGCTCGCCGCCAACGCCGGGATCGACATGTTCATGGTGTCGGTGGAATGGCGTCGGGTGCTCGCGAGCCTCAAGGCGCATGTCGAGCGCGGCGCCATTCCAATGGCGCGCATTGATGATGCCGTGCGGCGCATTCTGTCGGTCAAGATCCGCTATGGCCTGTTCGAGCGCCCGCGTCCGTCGGAACGACCCAGCGCGCAGCCGTCCATGCTGGGGGCGCCGGCGCATCGGGCACTCGCCCGCACGGCGGTACAGCGGTCGCTGGTGCTGCTCAAGCATGATCAGGCACTGTTGCCACTGTCCCGCACGGCGCGGATTCTGGTAGCGGGGCGCAACGCCGACAATCGCGGCCATCAGTGCGGTGGCTTCACCGTGGAGTGGCAGGGCGTCTCCGGCAATGCGCGCATTGAGGGCGGGACGTCGATCTGGGAAGGGATTCAGGCGATTGCGCCCGACGCTGAGTTTGATCTCACCGGGGCATCGGCCGATCCGGCGCGGCATGAGGTGGCGATCGTGGTGATTGGCGAGCAGCCCTATGCCGAGGGGATGGGTGACATTCGCCCCGTGGAGCCGCTGCCAACCGGTTCTGCGCCGCGTCCGATGATGGCGATGCTGACGCCGTATGGGCAGACGCTCGAGCTGGCGACGCTGCATCCGGAGGATCTCGCGACGATCACCGCGATCGCGTCGCGCGGTATTCCGGTGGTGACGGTGCTGGTGTCGGGGCGTCCGCTGGTGGTGGAGGCCGAGCTCGCGGCATCGACCGCTTTCGTGGCGGCATGGCTCCCCGGTTCCGAAGGGGGGGGCGTCGCCGACGTGCTCTTCGGCGAGGTGCCCTTTCAGGGGACGCTCCCCTTCACCTGGCCGGCCTCGGCTGGCACGCCGGAGGATCGGCGCGCCAGCGGTGTGCGATTCCCCCGGGGATACGGGCTGCAGTAACGCCGGTTAGCCGGCGTGGCTGACGCCGCGCCGCGCTTCCAGCTGCTGACGGACCGCGCGGGCCCGCTCTTCCGTGATCGGGAAACGCGCGAGCGCCCAGATGGCGACCCCTGACGCGATCATGGGGATCACCGTATCGCACAGGCGGAGCAACATCACCGTGCGCGGGCTCTGCGGACCCACGAGCGCGACATCAAAGCCAGTGAAGTTGAGCAGATAGCCGCCCCCGGCCAGCGCAGCGGCCATCCCCAGCTTTACAACCCACCAGTAGATCGAGCCGAACATCCCTTCGCGCCGTTCCCGCGTTTCCAGTTCGTCGACATCAACCACATCGGCGATCATCGACGGCATGATCGTAAACAGCCCGCCAAGCCCAAAAGCGAGCAGCGGCGTGGGCACGAGCAGCAGCCACGGATACCGTGGGTTGTAGCAGAACCACTTGAGCGCATAGCCGACCACGGACAGCCCGGTCGATACCATGAGCGCGGTGCGCTTTCCCACCCGGGTGCCGAGCACCGTCACCAGATAGATCACGCCAAAGCTGGAGATGGCGCCCAGCGTACCAGCGTATCCCGCGAACTTTGCGCCCAGCTCCTGATTGCCGCCGAAGACGTAGTAAATGATCACGTACGACTGGAACGACGAGATCATGATGAAGCCGTTGAACACCAGGAACGTCGCGAGGCAGAGCGTCCGAAACGGAGCAGAACGCAGGGTGACCGCAAAGCCCGAGAGAAACTCCGTGAGATTACGACGGAGGATGCTCCCTGCCGATTCGGTCCGGCGCGCTGGCACGACGGGCTCCACACCCGACGCCACCGCGGCGGCCACAGCCGGGCGCTCGGCGAACCGTTCGCGCAGCACCACGGCGGGGATAATCCCAATGGCGATCGTCACGAGCCCCACGGCGATCGCGAGTCCCAACGCCCCCTGCACGGGCGTGGCGAACCATGGCTTGTGCGTCATGATCCAGAGGAACCACGGCGAAATCAGATAGGCGATCTGCCCAATGAAATTCTGCACCCCCATGAGGCGCGTGCGCTCATGGTAATCGGGCGTGAGTTCGTAGCCGAGCGCGACCCAGGGGGCCGCGAAGATGGTGTACGCGAGATAGAAGAGAATCGACCCGACGAGGAAGAACCAGAAGTAGAACGATTCGGTGCGTCCCGGGGGCAGATGCCAGAGCGCGATGTAGATCACACCAGAAGCGATGGCGCCGCCGAAGATGTATGGGCGACGCCGGCCCCACCGGGAGACGGTCTTGTCCGAGATGTATCCCATGAGCGGGTCCATCACGGCATCAGCGAAGCGTGGAATAGCGCCCAGCAACCCGACGAGCGCCGGGTTCATCCCGAGCCCAAGGTTCAGGATGATGACCATGCCGCCAATCGCGGCGGCCAACAGGTTGTTGATGAACGCGCCCATGCCATAGGCGACTTTGTGCGAGAAGCTGATCCGATCCGCCGGCGCGGTCTCATGCGCCACGACGGGCGCGCTGGTGGCGCTCACCGGTACACCTTCACCCAGTCCACGACCAACGACTGCGGAAAGATGGTGCCGCCATCCGGATTGCCGACGTAATTCCCGCCGACGGCCAGGTTCAGGATCAGGTAGAACGGATGATCGAAGACCCAGGTGCCGGGCACATAGGTGGGCTTGATGGACTGATAGATCACGCCATCGACATACCAGTCGATGCGGCTACTCGTCCATTCGACCGAAAAGACATGGAAATCCTGATCGAAGCGACCGGCGGGAAGCGTATAGCTGCGCGTGAAGGCACTGCCGCCCGAGTAGCCGGGGCCATGCAGGCTGCCATGGACAATCGCCGGTTCCTGGCCCCGGTACTCCATCACGTCGATCTCGCCGGTGGCTGGCCATCCCACGGTCGCGAAGTTGGCCCCCAGCAGCCAGAACGCCGGCCACATGCCACGGCCCGTTGGCATCTTCATGCGCGCTTCAAACTTGCCGCGCGTGTGCTCGTGCAATCCCTTGGTGGTGATTCGCGCCGAGGTGTACACCCGGCCTTTATACGATTCGCTGCGCGCCGTGATGAGCAGATGCCCCTGCCCATCGAGCGAGGCATTTTCGGCGCGATCGGTGTCGTACTCCAGCTGGGCATTCCCCCAGTCCGTCCCCACATCGAAGCGCCAGTTGGCGCTGCTCGGAAGTGATCCGGCGGCACCGTTGAAGTCGTCAGCCCAGTCGAGCGTCCAGTCGGGTGCGGTCGGACTGTCACAGCTGGTGAGGGCGAGCGCGGCGAGCGCACACAGCAGGAAACGGGACACGGAACTCCGGGGCGAAGGGCGCACGACCAGGCGGTCAGTGCGTGAGATGCGTGAGGAACCGACTGGGGTCCCGCAACGCGGCATCGAGGATGAGCGTGGCGGCGCCCGTCGCAATAGCGCGTGGCCCCAGCTCGGTAGCGCGAATTTCTGATGCGACGACGGAGCTGACGAAGGTGCGTCGCAGCACGGTTTCCCGAAGTGGACGCAGCAACAGATCGTCGAGCCGTGAGAGGCCGCCGCCGAGGATCACGACGGAGGGATTCATGAGGTTGAGCATGCCGGCGACGGCGATGCCGAGATGGCGGGCCGCTTCGCTCACCACCTCAAGCGCGAGGGGGTCATCGGCCAGCGCCGCCTCTTCAATCGCCGCAATCGTGATGTCACCGGTTGCGTGATCGCCGGTGGCGAGCAGGCTGTCCGGATAATCGGCACGCAGTGCCTTGGCGCGCGCCATGAGTGCTTGGGCCCCTACGAGGGTGCCGAGACAGCCGCGATTTCCGCAGACACACGGCTCACCGCGCGGGTCAATCGCGAGATGACCGA
>JBEIUK010000285.1:0-3111 GCA_040374415.1 Gemmatimonadaceae bacterium
ATCGCGCAGGCTGGTGGTGAGGCCAAGGCGCCGGCGCGGTCGCTGCCGATGGCGACTGGCCTGGCGATCGGCATCGTCGGGCTGTTCTACTTCCTGTTCACCGCGGCGGTGTACCACACGGTGCCGTGGCAGTATGTGGCGGCCGTCAGTCAGGTGCGTGATGTAACCGCGCCCGGCCTGTTGGCCCCGCTCACCAGCCCCACCGTGGCGGTGATCATGGTGGCCGGCGCGGCCATCTCCCTTATCAACGACCTCCCCGGCATGCTGCTGGGGGTGTCCCGGCTCTGCTTCGCGTGGGCGGAAGATGGCGTCTTCCCGCAGGGAATTACCGCCGTGCATCCCCGAACGGGCGCACCGACCACGGCGGTCTATCTGTCCGCGGGGCTCTCGACGGTGGGGCTCCTCGCCGGGCACTTCGCCGGAGATTTTTTCGTCGGCGTGGATATTCTGGTCACGGCCATGCTGGTGAACTTTCTCATCATGGCCGCAAGCGTCCTCGCCTTGCCCATGCGGAATCCCACGCTCGCGGCCGCCATGCGGGTCCTTCCATCGCGCCCGATGCAGGTCACGGTGGCGGTGGCCGCCATCGTGCTGCTGTCACTCCTCCTCGCGGTGCACAGTTGGCGCGATCTGTCGACGCCAGCCGCCGGGTGGTATGCGCACCCGACCCTGGTGTGGCTACTGGTCATGGTGATGGGGAGTCTGCTCTACTGGCGTGAAGCGCGTGCCTTTGCCCGACGCGGTGGCGACCTCATGGCCGTGACCGCTGTGCTGCCTCCGGAATAATTCGTCCAGTTCCCCTTGTCCGGCTCCATCATGATCCCTCGGGTGACCCTGAGTCCCGGTCTCGACATCTCGCGCGTACTCACTGGTCTCTGGCAGCTCGCCGACATGGAGCGTGATGGTCGTCCCCTCGACGTGCGCGCGGCCGCCCGTGCCATGCTGCCCTATGCCGAGTCGGGGTGCACGACATTTGACATGGCGGATCATTACGGATCGGCAGAGCTGGTCGCCGGCTGCTTCCGGGCGGAGGTTCATCCCGACGTTCCGGTCCAGTGCCTCACCAAATGGGTCCCCGAACCCGGTCCGGTGTCTGCGACCACCGTCGCGGCGGCGATCGATCGGGCCTGTTCGCGCCTGCGCACCGATCGGCTGGATCTGCTCCAGTTTCATGCGTGGACGTACGCAGATCCACGTTGGTTGGATGCGCTGTGGCTGCTGGAGGCGGAGCGTGATGCCGGCCGCATCGGGGCGATTGGTGTCACGAATTTCGACACAGCGCACGTGCGGATCGCCATCGAGAGCGGCATTCGGATTGTGAGCAACCAAGTGAGCGGCTCGCTGCTGGATCGTCGGTTCACCCGGACGCTCGGTCCTTACTGCGCGGCGGCGGGGATCGGATTGCTCTGCTACGGAACACTGCTGGGCGGATTCCTCAGTGAGCGGTGGCTGGGGGCGCCGGAGCCCGACTGGTCGACGCTTGTGACCTGGTCGCAGATGAAATACGACCGGTTCATTCGCGCGGCGGGTGGATGGGGACCCTTCCAAGAGCTGCTGCAGGCGGTCCATGCGGTCGCGCGCAAACACGCGGTGCCCATGGCAACGGTGTCGAGCCGGTGGGTACTGGATCAGCCTGGTGTGGCGGGGATCATTATCGGTGCGCGCCTTGGCGAATCCTCGCATGTGGCAGACACGGCTCGGCTATTTACCCTCCATCTCGACGATGACGACCGGGCGCAGTTGGCGGCAGCCCAATCGGCGCTGCAGCCGATCCCTGGAGATTGCGGCGATGAATACCGGAAACCGCCGTTCCTGACCGCCAGTGGCGATCTGAGCCATCATGTATCGCAATTTCCAGCCCCGTACACGACCCGGTCGGGTTCGGATGGACGGACACTCGCGCTGAGTGGAACGATTTGGGAGCCAATGGCGGGCTACAGTCGTGCCGTGCGCAAGGGCGCCCAGATCAGCGTCTCCGGCACGACGGCCACCCACGGGAGCCGCGTGATTGGTGGCGCCGATCCAGCCGCCCAGACGCACTTCGTCATCGACAAGCTGGCCGGCGCGCTGCAATCACTAGGCGGACAGCTGGAGGACGTGGTCCGGACCCGAGTGTTTGTCTCCCAGGTCGATCACTGGGAGCCCGTGGCCCGCGCGCATGGTGAGCGCTTCGGGCATATCCTCCCCGCCAACACGCTGGTGGAAGCGCGTCTGGTCGGGGAGGAATATCTCGTGGAGATTGAGTGCGATGCGATCGTGACGGACGCTCAGGCAACGCAGATCACGGCAGGGCAAACGCCATAAGCCGTGAGCTGCTCCCCGCACCGGTCGCAATCACCACCACCTGTTTGCCATCACGCGTGCGATAGGTCATCGGGTTCGCGTAGCCGATCTGTCCGAGATCGTATTCCCAGAGCGTCGCGCCGCTACGGGCGTCGATCGCGTAGAGCACCTGCCCACCGCCCGTGACGAAGACCAGACCACCCTTCGTCACCAGCGCACCGGGGGAACCGGCGACGCCGAGCTTGGGTGGCAGCGTCACACCTTTGAGCGCCGGGTGATTCCGGATCTCCGGGGTGTCGCCGAGCACGATCTGCCACTTGGTGTCGCCCGTGTTGAGATCGATCGCGGTGAGCGTGCCGTAGGGTGGCTTATTGATGGGGAGCGTCGTGCGTGTGGCGCCTTCGGCGTTGTTGAGTTGTGAGAGCCCCAGCGTGGAGCGGCCCAGGTTCACCATGAAGGGTGTGTCGACCGTGTCGCTCGTTGCGTTGCGCTGTTGCAGTGAGAACATCGCCGGGGAATTCGTGGCTTTGATGTACGCCCACCCCGATACCGGATCCACCGCGGCCCCGCCCCACCCCGCACCACCAATGACCCCGGGCATGGCGACGGACCCTTGCAGTGACGGCGGCGTGTAGAGCGGACCCACGCGATACTTGCTGAGCTCCTCCAGCGCGGCCGCTTTCACCGTCGGAGTGAAGTCCAGCACATCCTCGGGACCGAAGCCCTGCTTCGCGAATGGTGCCGGCTTGGTGGGGAAGGGCTGTGTTGGCCAGGACGCTTCGCCGGGGACGTCACTCTGCGGCACCGGGCGTTCTTCGATGGGCCACA
>JBEIUK010000261.1:0-3790 GCA_040374415.1 Gemmatimonadaceae bacterium
CGTATTCCACCGTGATGGCATCGAGGGCGGCTTTGGCCGGGCGAAAGGCAAACTTCACCCAGGCCGGCGGGCCATCGGCCGGCGGTCCTTGCGCAGCACGCGCGGTCGAGTCCTTCACATAGGCGTCACGCGATAACCGCTGCCGCAACAACGAGTCCCGCACCGCGGTGCGTACCGAATCGCGCGGCGCGTTGGCCTTCTGCTGTTCGTCGGCGACATCGTACAGCTCCAGATCGGCGGCCAGGCGATACGCGGCGCGCACGAGTTGGCCCCCATCCCGATCGAACCAGAACGACCCCACGAAGGCGCGCCATTCGGGACGGCGCGCGGTGATCCGCAATTCCCGAATCCGAATGGTGCGCCCACCCTCGAGAGCGATCGACAGCGAATCCCCGGTCTCGTAGCGGTAGTAATACTCGGCGCCCCGCGCGAGGGGATTGATCAGCTCCCGGTCGTCAACATCGGTCTTGACGGTGCTGAAGCTGGAACTGGGGAACCAGAGCGTTTCCCGCCCCGGGAAGTACGGAATCGTCACAGCGTCGGTGATCGACCCCTCCGCTTCCGAGGCCGCCGGGACCAGGATGCGCGAGCCAACAGGCATGACCCAGACGCCGACATCCCGCCGCCACGCGATCTGCGCCACGTTGTCCCCCCGGAAGAGGAGCTTCTCCAACCCGGCCGCCTTCACCCCGAGACCGGTGGAGATGCGCTGCGTGGTGGTGGCCTTGTATGCCTTGAGCGCGCTGTCCTGCCGTTCCCGCGCCGTGCGGGCCCGTTCCAGGATCGCCCGGGCCTCCGGCGATCCGAAGGCCGTCGCGGTCGCCGAATCCCCCCGGTTGCGCGTTTTGAGTGAATCCTGCCGGGAGCGCTCCCGGGCGATCCGGCTGGCCTCCCGGGACGCCTCCCGGGCGGCAGAGCGCTCCGCGCTGGAGAGGGTGTCCGGTGCGCCGCCCTTCCGGCTGGTCGACTTGGTGGTCTTGGCGGTGCCCGAGGACTGCGCCCGGAGCGGGCTCCCGACCGCGCTCAGCCCCAGCAGAACGACGGCGAGCCCCAGCGCGAACGGGCGGGCAGCAGTGCGCGGGGACGCCAACACGGCGGGACGGGGCAAGCGGGGCATGGAACCTCGGGAAACGGACGAACTCGGGTGTGGCGCAGCCGCGTCTCTAACGTAACTTCGCAGGGTCCGTGTTTCCGCGTCGTTCTGACCGCTCTCCGGAGTCCTGCCGTGTCCGTTGCTCGCCGCTTCCGCCCCACTACGCTCTGTACGGCCCTACTACTCGCCATGAGCCCGCTGGGTTTCATGCGCCCGGCGCCGCTCACCGCCCAAGCCGCCCCCGCCGCTGATCCGCGCCTCGACAAGCTCAAGGCCGAAGCCCTCACGATGGTGGAAGGGCGCAGCAAGCAGGTGCAGGAAATCGTGGATATGCTCTTCTCCTTCCAGGAGCTGGGCATGCAGGAGTTCGAAACACAGAAGTACCTGACCGGCCTCCTCGCGAAGGAAGGCTTCACGATCGAGAAGGGGGTCGCCGGGATGCCGTCGGCCTGGACCGCCAAGTGGAGCAATGGCACCGGGAAGCCGGAGATCTCGCTGGGCTCCGACGTCGACGGCATTCCGCAGGCCGGCCAGAAGCCGGGGGTGGGCTTCAAGGACCCGATGATCGCCGGCGCTCCCGGGCATGGCGAAGGCCATAACTCCGGGCAGGCCGTGAACATCGTGGCCGCCATCGTCGTGAAGCAGCTCATGCAGCGCGATAAGATCAACGGCACGCTGCTCATCTGGCCCGGCATCGCCGAAGAGCAGATGGCGGGCAAGGCGTTCCTCGTGCGCGCCGGCGTCTTCAAGAACACCGACGTCACGCTCTTCACGCACGTGGGCAACGACCTCGGCGTCTCCTGGGGGGCGAGCGGCTCGAGCGCGCTGATCTCGGCGGAGTTCCGCTTCCGCGGCTCCAGTGCACATGCGGCGGGTGCGCCGTGGCGTGGCCAGAGCGCGCTGGATGCCGCGATGCTCATGGGCACGGGGTGGGAATACAAGCGCGAACATCTGCGCCTGCAGCAGCGCTCGCACTACGTGATCAAGGACGGTGGCGACCAGCCCAATGTGGTGCCGAGCACCGCGAGCATCTGGTTCTACTTCCGCGAGCAGGATTATCCGCGCACGATGGCCCTCTTCGAGGCCGGCAAGAAGATCGCAGAAGGCGCGGCGATCATGACGGACACGAAGCTCGATACCGTGGTCATTCTCGGGTCCGGCTGGTCCGGCCATTTCAGCAAGCCGGTGGCCGAAGCGATGTTCAAGAACATCCAGACCGTCGGGCTCCCGAAGTGGGATGACAAGGACGTCACGCTGGCGAAGGGGATTCAGAAGGAGTTGGGGCAGCCGGAAGTTGGGCTCGAGACGAAGCCGGCGGCGTCGCTCCGCGGCAGCGAAGAGCCGATGAATTGGATGGGTGGCGGCTCTGACGACATTGGGGACGTGTCGTGGAACATGCCGACGATCACGCTGCGCTATCCGTCCAACATCCCGGGGCTTCCGGGGCACAACTGGGCGAACGCGATTTCGATGGCGACGCCGATTGCCCACAAGGGCGCGCTCGCTGGCGCGAAGGTGCAGGCGCTGACGCTGCTCGATCTGTTCCTCACGCCCAAGACGGTGTCGGATGCGTGGGACTACTTCAAGAACGTGCAGACGAAGACGATCAAGTATCAGCCGTTTATCCGGCCGCAGGATCAGCCGCCGACGTTCCTGAACGCGGACATCATGGCGCGGTTCCGCGAGCAGCAGCGGAAGCTGTACTACGATCCGAGCAAGTTTAAGTCGTACCTCGAGCAGCTCGGCATCGAGTATCCGACGGTGCGTCCGCAGGAAACGAAGCCGAAGGGTCCGTGACCACTTCGCTGGCGCAGTTACTCCCCGGTCGGCGCGGCTTCGACGGCGCCGACATCATCTTCACGATGAACGCGGCCGCGCAACGTCGCGCGGCCGCCGGGGCGGCGGTGATCAATGCCACGGTGGGCGCCTTGCTCGATGAGCAGGGCGCGCTCGTGGTCCTGCCCAGTGTGATGGCGCAGTATGCGCAGCTCACGCCGAAGGAAATCGGTCCCTACGCGCCCATCGCGGGGGACCCGTCGTATCTGCTCGCGCTCACGCAGCGCCATTGGCCCACGCTCACGAGCTATGGGCAGGGCGCAGCGACGCCTGGTGGCTCCGGTGCGCTTGCGTTGAGCCTGCGCAATTTGCTCGAGCCGGGCCAACAGCTGCTCACCATGGCCCCGTACTGGGGCCCGTACGCCACGCTCGCGCAGGAGAATGGCGTCTCCGTGGTCACGGTCCCGATGCCCGAACACGGAGCCTCGCTGGACGCCGCCACGTGGCGCACCGTCATGACGACGATGATGGCGTCGCAGGGGCGCGTGCTGCTCTGGCTCAATGATCCGTGCCACAACCCAACAGGGCGCAGCCTCACGGGCGCGGACCGGCAAGCGCTGCTGACGGTGCTGGACGAGGTGGCTGCGCAGGGGCCGGTCACGCTGCTGCTCGACCTGGCGTATCTCGATTACGCACGCGATCCGGAGGCCGTGGCCTCGGCGCTTCAAGACTACGCCGACTTTGCGGTGGCGCAGGCGGCGCGCGACGGGGGCGTGCTGGTGGGCGCCTGCTTGAGCCTCAGCAAAGCGTTCACGATCTACGGCGCGCGGGCCGGGGCCCTCGTCTTTCCGTGGTGCACCGATGCGTCGCTCGGCGCGGCACTGGCCACCACCTGCCGCGGCACCTGGTCGAACTGTCCGC
>JBEIUK010000251.1:0-4161 GCA_040374415.1 Gemmatimonadaceae bacterium
GCATCGCGGCCGTCATCGCCGGATCGGCCGCCAGCCCGAACTGCACGACAAAGTTCGAGACTGCCCGAAAGAAGCGGGCCCCATCGTAAAAGCGATGCTGCACCAGCCCGTACAGTCGATCGGCGCCCCGGGGCGACCAGTCGCGATGCACCAAGAGGTCGATGTCCCCCTTGGTCGTGGTCATCCGGACCACAAACGAGTCGGGAGCGGCCCGATCGAGCGCTGCCGGCTTCACGCGCGCCACAGAGCGCGGCGGCAGGCAGGCGGTCGTGGCCACCCAGGCCACCCCCGCCAGCAGCGCGGCAGTCCGGGGTACCCGCCGACGCAGCCTACGCGCCGCTCGAACGATCGCCTTGCTCATAGGCCTCCCGGTGTGGTCCGACGGCGGCCGGTCCAGATCACGATCGTGCCGCAGCCATTCTGTGATTGAAAGGACATCGGGGCGTTGGTGGATCGGCTGTAGACCTCAATGGCCCGCACCTGCTGCGGATCGACCAGATCATCCAGCGTGCCATCGGGCATGGTGGCCCGGACGCCGTCGAGGTACACCGCCGGCGTGCACGATCCAGCCCCAGAGGTGCCCCGCATCAGGATCTGGTCGCCCTGCAGGTTGGTCCCCGGCGAAATCGTGATCCCGGGGGTCCCTCGCAACACATCCGACATGTAAATCGGACTACGCTTGTTCAGCTGCTCACTGTCAATGAAATAGCCAGACGAGGTTTTGCGGCGGCGGTCGAACTCCGCAAAAAGATCATCGGCGGCCGACCGCGAGGCGCGCACGCGCACCGTATCGATCGTCGGCACAAAGACATCCATCGCCACCTCGACCACCGCCTCGGCGCTGTCGGGAATGTCGACCGCCACCCGCCGCGGCGTGAATCCCAGGGCCCGCGCCTCCAGACCATATGTCCCCACCGGCAACGCGGCGAGGTCAAACTGCCCATTGGCATTGGTGGTGTCTTCCCGCCCGCTGCCCGTGAGCACGAGGCGCGCGTTCCGGACCGGCTGCCCTGTCGCGCTGCGGACCACGCCGCGCAACGCGCCACTTCCCCGCAGGGCGAGGCCGGCGCGCGAGGATCCCCCGATCAGGAGATCGCGGATCAGGACCCCGGAGCGTGGCACCGTGAGTTCGACGGCGCCGCTGGAATCGGGGCCCACGTAGGCCCGGGCGGCGATGGTACCACCGGGGGGCGCGCCACAAATCGCGAAGGCCCCAGACGGAGACGAGCTGGTGAAATGCGAGGGGAGGCGCCGTTCCACCCCGTTGGCCCCCACCGTGACCTCCGGCCACTGCGCGCGCACGCGGGCCGGCCCCGGCAAGTCACCACGGGCCCGTCGGACGGTCCCCATAAACAGCCCTTGGCCGGCGGCCAGCGCGGCGGCGCCGCAGCGCGTGACAATCAGGGTTCGGGCGGAGGGGATCCCAAGATCCGCACGGACCACTCCATCCGTCCGGACATCGATTTGGAGCAGGGGCGTCTCAAAGCCCAGCGAATCGAGCCGCGGATGCAGGAAGCCCAAGAGATAGCGGCCGGCCGGGACCGAATCGATGGCGTAAGTGCCGCGGGCATCGGCCGTGGCCGATCGGGTCCGCGACGGATCGTTGGCGGCCACCAGCTGAATCAGGGCGTCGGCGAGCGGCCGCTGCGCAAGGCTGTCAAAGACGACACCCGTCAGGCGCGCGACGATGGCGCGTGGCGGTGGCGCCGCTTGGGCGCCCACCGATGGCGCGCCCGCCGACGCGGCCCCCAGCAGGAGGGCGCCCAGCGCGCGCCAACGCCGTACACAAAAAGGAAAAGACATAGCGTCAGTTTATCACGCCGGAGGCATCAGCGTGGAATCGCGGCAAACCCCGCACGAAACGCCGCGAGGACCGCCGGCCAGCTCGAGGACGCGGGATTGATCATTTCGAAGTGACCGGACTGTGGCAGCTCCACCAGCTGCACGTTGGCCTCGCCTCGCTCGTGGGCCCGCGCCGCATACGCACGTCCGCCAGGTCCCCACACCGCATCCTGCGCCCCAATCACGAGGCGCTGCGGCACGCCAATCGGTGCGAGACGCAGTGGCGAGACGGCGGCATATCGCTCCGGTCGCTCCGCCGGGGTCCCGCCCATCAGCTTCGTGACCACGTTCCCGCAGACCCCACTCGCCTGGAGCGCATCGAAGTCCGCCGCCGGCGCCAGCGCCACGACCGCCTGAATGGGCAGCGGTGCCTTCGTAAACAACGCGCTCGTTGACGGGGCCTTCGAGCGGGCCGCGAGCCAGAGCGCGGCGGCGCCACCGGCCGAGTGTCCCGACGCCACCACGCGCTGCAGATCCAGCTGATAGCGGTCGGCAATCTCGCGCAGATAATCGGTGCCGCGCGCGATGTCGGCAAAGGTTCCGGGCCATCCACCACCCGCGTCGCCCACCCGGCGATACTCAAGACTCCAGACGGCGATGCCGCTGTCTGCCAGCGCCTGTTCGAGGGTACCCACATGCGCGATGTCGTACGCGGAGAGCCAGCAGCCCCCATGCACGAACACCACGACGGGATGCGGGCCAGGCGTGGTGGGCAGCCGCAGCTTGCCGAATTGCAGTGCCTCCGGACCATAGGCAATGGTGGCGGTCGGCGGACCGGCCGACAGGGCGCCGAGATCGGCCGCCGTCATCAGGCGCTGCGCCCGAAGTGCTTGCGCGCTGCACACCACCAGCAGCACCATGCAGCAGGAACGCCACGCCGTCATTCGGACGCAACGCAGGAAAAGAGACGGCATGGCGGAGGGGGCCACGAGGTGTGTGATGACGACAGACATGACCATGGTGAGCCCATGGATGGAGACGCACGGATGATGACGGCTCGGCGACGGTTGCGGCAGGGGATCCTTGGGGTGGGACTGGCGATCGGTCTGCCGGCGGCGCTGCACGCCCAAACGGTGCAATATCGATCGCCGGCGGGGGTGGCCTATCGGTCACTCCCCGATACGGTTGGCACGGTGGCGAAGGCCACCGCCGCGCTCGCGCGCGATCCGGCCAATGTCGACAAGATCATCGCGCTGGGGACGGCGCAGGCGGGCGTTCGGCAGATGCGTGAAGCGATTGCCACCTTCACGGCCGGCATCGCGCAGCATCCCACGGCCGCCATCCTCTATCGGTGGCGCGGGCATCGCTATCTGTCGGTCCGCGAGTTCGCGAAGGCGGAAGCCGATTTCCGGAAAGGGATGGCGCTCGACAGTGCGGTCTACGGCATCTGGTACCACTGGGGGATCATCAAGTTTGTTCGGGGTGACTTTGCCGGCGCCGCTGCCGCCTTTCAGCGGGCGCAGCCGATTGCGCCCGACCCCGGGGAGCTCAAAGGCTCAACCGACTGGCTCTGGATGTCGCTCGCTCGCGCGGGGCGGAAGGCCGAGGCGACGGCGATGTTGAATCGGAAGCTCGATTCGTTGCCGACGGATACCAGCTATGGGTACACCCGCCGGCTTCGGCTGTACCGCGGCGAGATCACGCCGGCGCAGCTGATTGGGCCGGCGGACACCGCCGATGTACAGGTCGCCACGCTCCGCTTCGGCCTCGGCAACTACTCCATGGTGCGCGGTGATACGACGCGGGCGATCGCGGAATTCCGGAAGTCGGTGGCCTCCGGTGGGTGGGCCGGCTTCGGGTTTATTGTCGCCGAAGCAGAGCTGCGGCGGCTGACCCACCGCTAGCGGTTCCGCGCAGCCGCTCCGATGCGGGTACGCTGGGGAGCAGCGGTATGCGCCGCTCCCCGGTGACGTGGGCTATGGGCGCACCCGGAATGGCCGCGGGGTCGCGCCGGCCGCCAGTTCGCGCACCATCCGGGCATCGCCGGTCACTTCCCAGTACACCAGCGAGACCGGGATCATGCCGACCGCGTTCACCTCATCAAAGAATCGCCGCATGGTGAACTGGTTGCCAAGCTGCCGCGCCCGTTCGGCGATGGTTTCCTCCATCAGCCGCCCCCCGGAGATGTAGCTCGCGCCGTATCCCGGTTGGCGCAAATAGAGGTGCTGCTCGAACCCCAGCAGAGGATCCCGGCGCATCCACACGCGCGGCGTCCAATCCACGTGCAGATTCGCCGCCTCGGCCATGGTGAGCTCGTTGCTGTGCGCGTACAGGTTGCCGAGGCCCCGCGCCGCCCGCGCCGCCAGCATGGTCCACACA
>JBEIUK010000296.1:0-2851 GCA_040374415.1 Gemmatimonadaceae bacterium
CGCTCTCCGGCACGAAGTTCTTCATGAACTTCCCGGTGACCGATACGTCCCATTCGCTCGACGCCTATCGCGCCCGCGGTGGATACCGGGCGCTCGAAAAGGTGGTGCGCTCCATGCAGCCCACCGAGGTCACCAAGGAAGTCTCCGCCTCCGGTATTCTGGGGCATGGCGGCGCCGCCTTCCCCGCCGGTCGCAAGTGGGGCGTCGTGAAGCTGGGGGACAACCAGCCGCACTATGTCTGCATGAATGCCGACGAAGGGGAGCCCGGGACCTTCAAGGATCGCTGGCTCATGGAGCATGTGCCGCACATGTGCCTGGAGGGGCTGATCATTGCCTCCTTCGCACTCGAAGGGCGGCACGCGTTCATTTATATCCGCGGGGAGTTTGATCTCGCGTACCGTCGCATGGCCGCCGCCATCGAAGAGGCGTACGCCGCCGGCCTGCTGGGAGAGAACATCCTCGGCACCGGCTTCTCCTGCGATGTGGTGCTCTATCGCGGCGCCGGCTCGTATGTCTGCGGTGAAGCGTCGGCGATGCTCGCCTCCCTCGAAGGCAAGAAGGGGTGGCCGCGCAATCGCCCGCCCCGCCTCACGGTGAAGGGGCTCTATCAGCGCCCCACCGTCGTGAACAACGTCGAAACGCTCGCCAATGTCCCGGTCATCATTGATCGGGGCGCGACGGAATTCCGCAAGGTGGGCGTCGCCAAGAGCCCGGGGACGCAGATGATCTCCATCTCGGGGCACATCGCGAAGCCCGGCGTCTACGAAGTCGAGTACGGCTACTCGTGGGAGAAGTTCATCTACGAGGATTGCGGCGGGATGCAGGGGGGCAAGGCCCTCAAGTGCATCATCCCCGGCGGCGTCTCCACCAAGATTCTGTCGGCCGACGAGATCAAGGGCGTGACGCTCGATCACCTCACCGCCGTCGCTGCCGGCTCGCAGCTTGGCTCCGGCGGCATGATGGCCGTCGCCGAAGGCACCTGCATGGTGCGCCTGCTGCAGGTGATTCAGCGCTTCTATCATCACGAGTCGTGCGGGCAGTGTACCCCCTGCCGAGAAGGGATGGGATGGATGGACCGCGTCATCAACCGCATCGTGCGCGGTGAAGGACGCCCCGACGACATCGATCGTCTCTATCACATCTCCAACGCCAACGACGGTACGACCATCTGCAGTCTTGGTGACTCCGCTGGCTACGCCGCCACCGCGATCATGGATCACTATCGCGAGGAGTTCGAGTACTACATCAAGAACGGCCGCTCCATGTACGACGGTTGCCTCACCGTTGAGGATCCGTTCGCCGACGCCGTGGCAACGCTGCGCGGTACGACGGCAGGCACGGCGGCGGGAGCGATGGCAGGAGCCGGCGCATGAGCGGCGACGCGAAGAAGACCTTCGAGTTCTTCGTCGACGGGGTGTCGATGCAGGCCGAAGACGGACAGACCGTCATTCAGGCGGCGCGCGCCAATGGCGTGGATATCCCGCACTTCTGCTGGCACCCGCAGCTCTCGGTGCCGGGCAATTGCCGTATCTGCATGGTGGAGATCGAGTCGGACGGCGGGAACTGGTTCGACATCGCCTGCAACATGCCGGTGACGGACGGGATGAAGGTCCTCACCAAGTCCGACGTCGCCACCAAGCTCCGCAAGGAGACGATGCAGTTCATCACCCTGAACCATCCGGTGGACTGCGGCATCTGCAACAAGTCGGGCGAGTGCATCCTGCAGGACTACCATTACGAGCACAACGGGTCGAAGTCGATGTCCATCGACGCGAAGACCCATGCCACCAAGTTCTATCCGCTGTCGGATCGCATCATGCTGGACAACGAGCGGTGCATCATGTGCACCCTCTGTGTCCGCTTCACGCATGAGGTCTCGGGATCAAAGGCGCTCGCCGCCGTCCATCGCGGCGACCACGCGCTCATCCGGCCGGCCGAAGACGCCGACTTCAACCACGATGTCTATTCCGACAACGTGATTGATCTCTGCCCCGTGGGCGCTCTGCTCTCGCGTGAACTGCTGGACCATGCCCGCGTCTGGTATCTCAAGCAAACGCCATCGATCTGCCCCGGGTGCGAACGCGGCTGCAGCATCGATCTGTGGCACCGGAAGCCGGAGTGGAAGCTCACCGCCCTCGATCCGTCGCTCAATTCGCGCATCGATCGCGTCACGCCGCGAGAGAATCCCGACGTGAACGGACTCTGGGTGTGCAACAAGGCACGCGACCTCGCCAAGATCTTCGAGCGCCCGCGCGCCACGCAGGCGATGCGCCGCGGGACCGCCATCCCGCTCGATACCGCCGTGGCCGAAGCTGCGGCGATGATGGCGAGCGCGACGCAGGCGGTGGCACTCGTTTCGAGCTGGGCGTCCAACGAAGAGCTGGCCGCCTTCCGGGCCGCCTGCGGCGACGCCCTGGGCTCGCGCATCACGGCGTGGGTGAAGGCCGATCATCAGCCCCTCCCGGGTGAGACGATCGAGGATCATCTCCTCATCAAGGCGGACAAGAACCCCAACCGCGCCGGGGCGCTCGCGCATTTCGCCGCGCTCCCCACCGATCTGCATGCCGCCTTCCCGGCCGGCACCGATCTCGTGCTGGTGTGGGGGGAAGGGTTCGACAGCGCGATGCTGCCGACCGGCGCGAAGGTCATTCGCCTCGATGGCTTCGCCAGCGCCGACAACGCGCAGGCCGATCTGTTCATCCCGATCAGCATCCAAACAGAACGGTCGGGACACTACACCAACTTCGCCGGCACCGTCTCGCCCTTCTCGACCTGTTTCCCGCCGGTGGCCGCGGTGGCGCATGCGGAAGGGCTCTTTACCGGCGGCCTCTTTGCCGGGACCGGGCGGACC